>CALDDL010000054.1 GCA_937936675.1 uncultured bacterium | reverse complement strand
GTGATGTAATTCATAAATCGGAATTGGATGCAGTTAAACTTAACATAAAAAACAAAGAAGAATTATTAAACGCAGCTAATTTAATAGAGAAAAATTTTAGCAGCAAAAATTATAAAGTGGATTCATATCTAATTCAATCATTCTTAAAACCGAAACATGAAATTTTAATAGGTGGATTCAGAGACCCCTCTTTTGGTCCTATGATAATGTTCGGCAGCGGAGGAAAGTATGTGGAAGTATTCGATGATACTTCTCTTAAATCGGCATATTTATCAGAAGATGATATTGATGATATGATAAATTCTACGAAGATGGGAAAAATATTAAAAGGAGTAAGGGGTGAAGCACCTGCCGATATTAAAAAATTAAAAGAGATAATTTTTTCTTCGGCTAAGATGTTAGTAGAAAATAAAAATATAATTGAATTCGATTTTAATCCGATGATATATACAGAAGAAGGAGATTTTTCTGTGGTCGATATTAGAATAAAATTAAGTGAAAATAAATGAAAATAGCGTTTGTTTCGAGCGAAGTATTCCCTTACGCAAAAACCGGCGGATTGGCTGATGTAGCAGGAACTCTTCCAAAAGAATTATCAAAGCTTGGAGATGAGGTTATTGTATTTATGCCAAAGTATAATACATTCGGCGAAGCAGAATACGCTCTTCATTACAGTTGGGATATTGGTGAAATTCCTATTCGTTTGGCAGGCGAAATCCGTTCTGTACACGTACATACAGCTACTCTCCCTGATTCAAATGTAAGAATATTTTTTATTGATTGTCCTTATTATTATCATCGTTTTAGAATTTATACTAACGATAAAGATGAAGATGAAAGATTTCTCCTATTCTCAAAAGGTGTAATCGAAGTGATGCAAAGGATCGGTTTTGCTCCCGATATTATTCATTGTAATGATTGGCAGACCGGTGTGCTTCCACTTCTATTGCGCGATAATTACGGTTGGGATAAAATGTTCGATAAATCTGCCACCGTATTTACTATTCATAATATCGGTTATCAAGGAAGATTTACTAAAGCTTCTTTTGCCAAAGCAGAGATTAAAGATGAATATTATCTTCATGGCGGACTCGGCGAATATGAAGGTGGAATTAATTTTCTCAAGACCGCACTTTTTACTTCCGATATAATAAATACCGTTAGCAATACTTATGCTCAAGAATTATTAACTAGCGAATTTGGTCATGGTATGGAACCCTTTCTCCAAAAAAGAAAAAATGATCTTTGGGGTATATTAAATGGTATCGATTATAAACAATGGAATCCGGAAACCGATCAGTTTATTCCGCATCATTTTTCGATTAACGACCTTTCGGGTAAACTTGAAAATAAAAAATTTCTATTAAAAAAATCATATATTCCGTTTGATGAAAATAAACCTTTAATTGGAATTGTATCTCGATTAGTAAGTCAAAAGGGATTTGACCTTATTCAATCGGTTTTATATGATTTAGTTTCTTTAGATGCACAGTGGGTGATCCTAGGAAGTGGCGAACCGGAATACGAAAAAATGTTTTATGATTTATCACACTATTTCCCAAATAAAGTGTGGTCTTATATAGGATTTAATAATGAACTTTCCCATTTGATTGAAGCAGCATCGGACATATTTCTAATGCCCTCAAAATATGAACCGTGTGGACTTAATCAAATTTATTCTTTGAAATATGGAACAGTCCCCGTGGTAAGAAAAACTGGTGGACTTGCAGATACAGTTCTTGATTGGAACGAATATCTTGCTCAAGGAATGGAGATTGGAACAGGATATTCTTTTAGTGATTATACTCCTTCGGCTTTACTTCATTCTGTAAAGCGAGCTGTTGGCGATTTCCACAATAAAGAGGTGTGGAAAAAAATTCAACTTAACGGAATGGAAAAAGATTATTCATGGGAAAAATCAGCAAAGCTGTATCAACAGATGTATGTACAAGCAATAACAAATAGAGGGCAATCTAATTGGAATCGAGAAACATAGTCATTGGTGCTACCGGTGGAATAGGTAGAGCAGTTGTAAAAGCATTATATGAAAGAGGAGAACAGGTTACTGTGTTCGTCCGCAAAAGGGAAAAAGCTGAAAAATATTTTTCTGAATTTCCTAATATAGAAATTATTGAAGGAAATGCTTTTAGCTCGTTTGATGTAGAACAAGCATGTTTCAAAAAACAAAATGTTTTTTATTGTTGTAATATTCCATATCCCGAATGGAAATTTGATGCTAAAAAACTTCTTCGCATTTCACTCCACGCAGCAATAATCGCAAAAGCTAAATTTATTTTCCCCGGCAACGTATATGTATATGGCAAAGCCCAAACTAATCCAGTTAATGAAAATCATCAATGGAACGCACATACTCGTAAAGGTAAAATCCGTATTGAAATGGAAAATATAATTAAAGAAAGGGCAAATGAAAGACATGGCAAATATTGCATTGTCCGTTTCCCAGATTTTTATGGTCCTTATGTTGTCAATGGATTCTCCGAAAAACTTTATCTAAATGCTAAAGAAGGAAAGAAACTTTTATGGATCGGAAATCCCAAAACAGTTACCGAATATGTATATATAGAAGATGCCGGTAAAGCTTTAGTAGAAGCAGCCCTATCAAATAAAAGCGATAATCAAGAATTTAATTTTCCTTCTAATGCCCCATGCACTAATAAGGAATATCTTGATACTATTATTAAAGTCTCGGGTAAAAAATCTAAAACTCATTTTCTTAATTCCGGTATTCTGTTTTTTATGCTCGGTTTATTCAATAAAAACATTTGTGAACTAAAAGAAATGCTCTATTTAAAGAAAGAGATGCTTGTTTTGGATGGTCATAAATTTAAGTCAACTTTTGGTTTTCTCTCAGAAACAGATTTGGAATCTGGTGTGAAAAAAACTTTTGAATGGACAAATAATTTTTTTAAATAATTTCCATTTATTAATAACGATAAATCATACATGAGTGACTTATTGTTTTCATAATGATAATCGCAGTTTATTAGGCTTGAAATATTTTTCTCTCCGTATAACTGCCAAGTGCCGGTGATACCGATATTTGAAGAAAAACTATCTCGAAGGTTATATTCTTTGGGGTAGTTTTTTTTCATATACTTGAGGTCTTTTTCGTTTAATGGTCTCAAACCCACCAAATTCATTTTTCCGATAAGTACGTTAAATAGTTGAGGCAATTCATCTAAATGAGTTTTTCTTAACCATTGAGAATATCTATCTATTTTTATTCTCGGATCGTTATTAAGGAAAACATGTTTGGCTTTACTGCATTTTATTTTGAGAAGTTGTTCTTTAGATATGGTTCTGATTTTGTATATAGTAATTTTTTCTTTAGATAGAGTTATCCAACGTTTCTGCTTATAAATAGGAATTTCGCCTAAAATCCAAAAACTTATAAGCAACAAAACAAAAATAAGAGGAAGAGTAATTATCAATAAAACGAAAGATATTAAGATATTAATTACTCTCTTAGAAAAATCAATCGTCATTAAAAAGAATTTATTTGTTTTACAAATTAAGTTCTATCTTAGCATATTTTCTTTCTTTAATGTAAAACGGTGCAAGTAAAGCAATAATCATAATAATTACTGCCGAAACAAAAAGAATACTTCCGAAAATAATATCATATTCTAATAAATTCAATTCTCCGAGCAGATAGTTCCAATCGTGAATCACTTTATTTCCACCTAGAAGTGGAAGTGCCATCGCTCTAGCATCCGAGACATAAACACTCACGTTCATCATACTCTCTGCAAACCAGATTGTAGAAATTTGGAATAATACTTTCTGTTTTTTTATAAAATAGAAAACAACAAACATGAGGGGAATAAGTAATTGAGTAAGACTTCCGCCGAGCATATATAAAAATCGAGGGAAAATAGAAAATATTCCATGTCCCCCTTCATGTATCAATAAATTAACATAATCGATAAATGTAAATTCGCCGCCATTAAAAATATAGTACAAAACCACCGGAACAAGTATCAAAGATGAAATCCATATTTTTATCGCTTCTTTCATCAATCGAACATTTCAGATAATTTATTTTTATCCTTAGTAATACCAAGACAGATCATCAATTTAATTCGTGCTTTTTGACCGTTAAGATAATCAGAAAAAATCACACCTAATTCTTTAAGCCATTTCCCTGCTCCGGGATAGCCATAAATACTCAATGTTTCGCCTGCCGGACATCTTGATACTAACACAACCGGAATATTTTTTTCTACTACATATTTAATTCCTTCAAATACTTTTGGTGGAACATTCCCAACTCCCATTGCTTCCACAACTAATCCATGAGTATTCATATCTGCCGAATACTTAAAAAATTTATCATCCATTCCGGCATAAACTTTTATTAAATCCACATTGCTGTCAATCTCGTTGGTCTCTAGGACTTCTAATTTTATCGGAGCTCTATTAAAAAATACAGTACCTCTATCAACAAAACCGAGAGCACCAAAATCAAGACTATGAAAAGTTTCTACATCCTCGGTGTGAGTTTTAGTTACTTCACTTGCAGCATTAATTTCTCCATTAAGACAGACTAATACTCCAAGTCCCGAACTATTTTTATTATTACAAATATGAATTGCATCGGTTAAGTTCTTCGGACCGTCCCAATCGGGTTCCGAGCTTGTTTTCATTGCTCCAATTACAACTATCGGTTTTTCGGTGTTGATTGTCAGATCAAGAAAATAAGAAGTTTCTTCTAATGTATCTGTACCATGAGTTACTATCACACCATCAACATCATCACGCTCTACAAGCTCTTTAATTTTTTTTGATAATTCTAACATCAGAGCAGGAACTATATGTGGACCGGGATAATTTCCAAATTCATAAAATGAAATTTCCGCAAGTTCATTAATCCCCGGCATCATACTTAATAAATCACCTCCTTGAAAATGAGGTACGGCAACATTAGTTCTCTCATCAATTTTCATCGAGAAGGTTCCGCCGGTAAATACTATTACTATTTTTTTCATAGATTTGTCTTTTTACTTCGCAAAATAAGTATAAAGTTATCGATTTTGAAATAGAATTAATTTGCAAGAGACGTGCGTAAACCTTAATTTCACATAAGTTCTAGGATTAAAAACCATGTTGATAAAATGTTGATAACTTTTGTTTGTGAAACGTTTCACGACATTTCACAACACCACAAGTGTTGTTAATATTTGACTTGCATTTGTTTGTTTAATTGAAAAAGATATCCTTAACTTATTGAAATAAAACGACTTAGTAACCTTTATTTAATGTGGATAAGATGTTTATAAGTTGGTAGTAAGAAAAAAATCAAGATTTTAATTCATTTTTTTAATTTATTTTTTAGATTCTATAATTGTGGATAATTCAAAATGGCTGAAGCTGCTCTAAAACTCGATTCCTCTAATGAACATATAACTATCTGGAAAGAGTGTTTAAGCTTAATAAAAGAAAATGTTTCACTTTTAACCTATAATACTTGGTTTTTACCTCTCAAACCACTTCATTTAGAAAAAAACATTCTAAAACTTCAAGTTCCAAATAATTATTTTATCGACTGGATCGAGGAACATCACAAAACATTAATTACAAATGTTATCCATAATATTCTTGGAAACGAGGGTAAATTAATATATTTAATTATTGAAGAACAAGAAGACACTTTATTTGAACAGAAAAACGAAACAAAGATAGTTTCTGCTCCGATTGTAGAAGCAAAACCGGTAGAAAAGAATTTTGACGATTATTTAAACTCCAAATTTACTTTTGATAATTTTGTTAAAGGTGAAGGAAACCAATTAGCAAGAGCCGCATCCATAGCGATAGGTGAAAATCCCGGTATGACTTCCTTTAATCCTCTTTTTATTTATGGCGGAGTCGGTCTAGGAAAAACTCATCTAATTCAAGCTATCGGAAATAAAATTTTAGAAAAAGATCCCAGTAAAAAAGTAATTTACGTTTCATCCGATCTTTTCACTGTTGAATTTGTCGAAGCCATTCAAAATAATTCAGTCAATGAATTTTCTAATTTTTATAAAGGGATGGATGCTTTAATAATTGACGACATTCAATTTTTAGTAGGTAAAGAAAAAACACAAGATTTGTTTTTTAATATATTTAATACTCTTCATCTCTCAGGCAGGCAGATAATACTTTCAAGTGATAAACCACCGAAAGATTTAAAAGGAGTCAGTGAGCGGCTTGTATCTCGCTTTCAATGTGGTTTAACTGTGGATATTCAACCTCCCGATTTTGAAACTAGATTAGCAATCTTAAACAATAAAGCTCGAACGCTTGATCTTTATCTTGCCCCGCAATCGATTGAATATATTGCTCATAATATTACTTCAAATATTCGTGAGCTCGAAGGAACTCTTTTACGTCTTCTTGCTACTCACTCTCTTAATTCAAAAGAGATCGATTTTGAAATGGTTAAACGAGTAGTAAAAGAAATTTCCACTAATCGGCAGGTCAATATTTCGATCGAATATATTACAAAAATAGTGTGTGAATTTTTCAAAGTTGAAGAGAATAAAGTAAGAGAAAAGAACCGAAGAAAAGAAGTAGTTTTAGCTCGTCAAGTGGCTATGTATCTTGCTAAAAATTTAACTAAATCTTCTCTAAAAACTATCGGTTTACATTTCGGGGGAAGAGATCATTCTACCGTTATTCATGCTTGCTCGACTATCGAAGAAGCTATTTCTAACGATTATCAGTTAAATGAATCTGTAATGAACATTAAAAATAAGATAGAAGTAAGCGTTTCTTAGTGTTGATAACTTGTATATAAACTGTTATTAATGCGTTAATAACTTCGCTTTAATCTTCTTCTGTTGGTTTGAGTAGTTTTATAAATAAGTTATCCACAATTACGAAATTTTTTAAAGTGTGTTTAGAAGTCAAAATAATAAAAAATAAGGGTTATCCACATATTAACATCTTTATTATTGTTGTTAATAAATTACCTTATATAAAAGAATAATAATAAAGTGTGTGTATAAGTTAAGATTGAAATTACTTTCGATTTTTGGTATTTTTAAAGTCTAAATTGGAGATAGAAATGGAATTTAAATTAAACAGCAAAGAGTTAGAAAAACATCTTTCTAAAATCATTCCGGGTGTTCCGACAAAAACGCCGATGACAATTTTAGAAAACTTCTTGTTTGAAATTACCGATGGATTATTAACGATCTATGCAACTGATTTAGAGATTTCACTTCAAACATCTTTGAATGTAGTTTCTGATTCAAATGCTAAAATTGTTGTTCCCGCACATCTTCTCTTTAACGTAATAAAAACTCTTAAAGACACTACAATTCAATTCAAGGTTCAGGATAATGGAAAATTACTGCTTACGACTAACACGGGTAAATATACCTTAAGTTATCTCGAAGCAACTGAATTTCCTGAAATACCCTCGATCAAGACAGATGAACAGAACACAAAAGATATTAATGAATTTACAATTCAAGGAAATGAATTAAAGGAATCGATCGATAAAACTTCTTTTGCAATGAGCAGAGAAGAAATGCGCCCTGCAATGATGGGAACCCTATTTGAATTTGATGATGACGGATTACGCTTCGTAGCCACCGATGGTCATAAGCTTGTAAATTTATTAAATAAAAAAGTTACCACGAAAATTAATCAGCAATATATCGTTCCCGAAAGAGCTATTTCGGTTCTATCAAAAATTTTAGACGAACGTGAAGTAAAAGTTTATTTAAGCAAAACGCACGTTTCTTTTAGATTAAGCGAATTACAATTAATCACTCGTGTTATTGGTCAAAAATATCCGGACTATGCAAGTGTTATACCGGTAGAAAATGAATTCTCACTTAAGATAAACACAAAAGAATTATCTGATGCGATTAAGAGAATGATGCTCTTTTCAGTATCAAGTATCAGAAAAGTAAAATTTTCAATTAAAAAAGATGTTGTAAATATATCGGCGGAAGAAGCAAGCATCGGTGCTTCGGGAGAAGAAAATGTTCCTTGTGAATATTCGGGTGATGATCTCGAGATCGGATTTAATAGTGCTTTCTTGAATGATATATTGAATCATATTAGCGCAGAAAATGAAATTGTATTTAAGCTGCATTCCCCAACAAAAGCAGTAATAGTTATTCCGGTGGAGAAAAAAGATAATTATGATCTTACGATGCTCCTTATGCCGGTTCGTTTGAATAATTAAAATGATTTTAGAGAATATAGAAATGACGAATTTCAGACTTCATTCTAAAACGTCATTAAATTTTTCAAATAAGATTAATTATATAATAGGGGGTAATGGAGAAGGTAAGACTTCCATTTTAGAGGCAATTTATTACTTGTGTACAACTAAGAATCTTAATTCATCTTCGGATGCGGATGCAGTTAAATTCAACGAAAAATTCTTTGACGTAAAAGGAGTTTTTAGAGATTTAACCGATAATAAAATCAGAGTTCTTTTTGAAACAGAAACAAACAGAAAGAACTGCTTTTTAGATGAAAAAAATATAAATAGATCAGCATCGTTAATAGGTAAATTCCCTATTGTAACATTAATCCAAAGCGACCACTCGATAACTTCAGGAAGTCCTGCAGATCGAAGAAGATTTGTCGATTCTGTAATTTCTCAATCAAGTAATACTTACCTAAAGATACTTATTGATTACAATAAGACATTAAAACAGAGAGCCGTAATTTTAAGTGAACTTAGAGATTTTAGAAGAAGTTCGCTTGTAAGTCAATTGGATGCGTGGAGTGAAGCTTTAGTTAAAAATGGATCGGAAATAATTCGTCATAGAATTAAGTTTATTGAAGACTTTAATGAATATGTAAAAAATGCTTATATGCACGTTATGGAAGAGAGAGAAACTCCAGATATTATTCTTCAATCTTTCCAAGAAAATTTGCCTTTGGATGATATAGATAGAATTTATTCTGAATTACTAAAAGAAGCCGAGAACGATGAGATAAGAAGGGCTTCTAATTTAATCGGTCCGCATAGAGACGATTTCATTTTTAAAATTAACGATCTTGAATTAAAGAGATTTGGTTCACAAGGACAGCATAAGACTTTCCAGATTGCACTCCGCTTCGGACAGTTTTTTTATATGCTCGATAAAATGGGTAGAAAACCAATTTTTCTTATGGATGACGTCTTCGGTGAATTAGATAAAGGTCGTGCTTATAAAATCAGCAAATACCTTAGTGAACTAGGACAGACTTTTATTACCATGACCGACTTAACGAATATTGATCTTTTTAATAAAGAAACAGATTATAAAATTATTAATATCAATGGCGGTGCTGTTGTAAATGCTTAAAACTAATTTTAGAAAAATAAGCGAAGTAATAGAAAAAGAAAAAGAATTTGAAAAGCTAAGAAGCACTGCAAGAATTTATCAGGTGGTAGATGATTTTTATAGAATATTCCCTGATCTGAAGCTTCTTGCTTCGCCTTTAAAAGTAGAAAAAGATATTCTTTTTCTGCATGCGGAAAATTCTGTTTGGAAAAGTGAATTAAACTTTCACAAAGCCGTGATAATAGAAAAAATAAATAATTACTACAATGAAGAAATAATAAAACAGATAAAATTTTTGTAAAAATAATTCGGAAAAGAAAATAAAAAATGACAAGTCAAAATAATTATACCGCTAAAAATATTAGTGTATTGAAAGGTCTCGAAGCGGTAAGAAAAAGACCCGCAATGTATATCGGAGATGTAGGCTCAAGAGGTCTTCATCATTTAATAAATGAAGTTGTTGATAATTGTATCGATGAAGCTCTCGGCGGTTATAATGATAGAATAAATATTACGATAAAGAAGGACGGGTCAGTATCGGTAGAGGATCGAGGGCGTGGAATTCCCGTGGATTTACATCCCGAAGAAAAGCGTTCCGCTCTTGAAGTGGTAATGACTGTTCTTCATGCCGGAGGTAAGTTCGATAAAGATAGTTATAAAGTTTCCGGCGGTTTGCACGGTGTTGGTGTATCGGTAGTTAATGCACTCTCGGAATGGATGACTGTCGAAGTAAAAAGAGACGGAGCAATTCATTATCAAAAATATGAATTAGGTATTCCACTTGCACCGGTAAAGGAAATAGGAAAAACAAAAAAACAGGAAACAGGGACTACTGTAACTTTCAAACCAGACGGAACAATTTTCAAAACAACTAAATTTAATTTCGATATTGTTATTGAAAGAATGCGAGAACTGGCTTACTTAAACAAAGATGTTACTATAACAATTAAAGACGAAAGAGAAAATTTAGAAGAAGTATTTCATTTTAAGGGTGGATTGATAGAGTTCGTAAAATATTTAGATGAAACGCGGGATGTACTTCATAAACCGATTTATATTTTCGGTGAGAAAGATAATACACCCGTGGAAATAGCTTTTGAATATAGCGATACCTATTCAGAAAATATCCATTCTTATGTTAATAACATTAATACCATCGAAGGCGGAACTCACTTAGTTGGTTTTAAGACTGCTCTCACACGTACATTCAATAATTATGCTTATAAGAATGGATTAATAAAAGAAAATAGTAAAATTTCTTTAACCGGAGATGATTTTAGGGAAGGACTTACAGCGGTTATTTCAGTTAAAGTAATGGAGCCGCAGTTTGAAGGACAAACAAAAACTAAACTCGGAAATAGTGAAGTAAAATCAGTAGTAGAAACTCTTGTAGGAGAAAAACTTTCTGAATTTTTGGAAGAGAATCCGGGAATAGGAAAAAAAGTAATTGAGAAATGTATGAAAGCTGCCGAGGCGAGAGAGGCAGCTCGCAAAGCTAAAGACTTGGTAAGAAGAAAGAATGCTCTCGATTCAATGCATCTTCCGGGTAAATTGGCGGATTGTTCAATAAATGATCCGGAGCATTGCGAAATTTATATTGTCGAGGGTGATTCGGCTGGCGGTTCTGCTAAGCAGGGACGCGATAGAAGATTTCAAGCTATCCTTCCTCTTAAAGGAAAAATTCTTAATGTGGAAAAAGCCAAACTGAATAAGATTCTCGAAAATGCGGAAATATTAGCTCTCATCTCTGCCGTAGGTGCAGGTATCGGTAATGAATTTGATGCAAGCAAATCACGATATGGAAAAGTAATTTTAATGACCGATGCCGATGTCGATGGAAGCCATATTCGTACCTTGTTATTAACTTTTATTTATCGACACATGAAAGAACTTATTACCGAAGGAAAAGTATATATAGCACAGCCGCCGTTATATAAAGTGAAAAAAGGTAAAGAAGAATTTTATGCTTTTGATGATGATGAAAGAGACAAAATATTAAAACGCCTTAAAGCGGACGTAAAAGGTAAAGAAGAATTACCTGTAGTTGTACTCGAAGAAGGCAGCGAAGAAATAAATGTTAAAGGCGTAACCATCACTCGATATAAAGGTCTTGGAGAGATGAATCCCGAACAGCTTTGGAATACTACAATGAATCCGGAGACAAGAGTTGTCCTTCAGGTTAATTTAGAAAGTGCAATGGCTGCCGATAAAATCTTTGAAACACTAATGGGTGACGCAGTGGAGCCGAGACGTGAATTTATTGAGAAACATGCTAAATACGCTAACTTAGATATTTAATTAGGAAATATAATGACAACAATTTTTGAAAAAGTAGTACCGGTATCGCTCGAAGAGGAGATGAAGTCTTCCTATATCGATTATGCGATGTCGGTAATTGTAGCAAGAGCTTTACCTGATGTGAGAGATGGATTGAAGCCGGTTCACCGCCGTGTTTTATATGGAATGCATGAATTAGGAGTCGCTCACAATAAACCATATAAAAAGTCTGCAAGAATAGTCGGTGAAGTTCTTGGAAAGTACCATCCTCATGGCGATAGTGCAATTTATGATACCATGGTTCGCATGGTTCAAGATTTTTCACTTCGTTATCCATTAGTAGATGGACAAGGAAATTTTGGTTCAGTCGATGGAGATTCCGCCGCCGCTATGCGATATACCGAAGCGCGTATGGCACGAATTTCAGAAGAGATGCTTAGGGATTTGGATAAGAACACGGTAAATTTTGTAAACAACTTCGATGAATCACTTCAAGAACCAACCGTAATGCCTTCATACCTTCCGAATTTATTGATCAATGGATCAAGCGGTATTGCCGTTGGTATGGCTACAAATATACCTCCGCATAATATTACGGAAGTTATTGATGGATGCGTTAAAGTAATAGAGAATCCAAACTTAAAAGCGGAAGAATTAATAAAAATAATTAAAGCTCCTGATTTCCCGACCGGCGGAATTATCTATGGTTATGAAGGTGTAAGAGAAGCTCTTCTTACCGGTAGAGGCAGAGTAGTAATCAGAGCTAAAGCGAACGTAGAAACCCATAAGAACGACCGAGAAAGCATTGTTATCACCGAGCTTCCTTATCAAGTTAATAAAGCTAATTTAATTACTAAAATGGCAGAACTTGTAAGAGAAGATAAATTAAAAGACATTTCCAATATAAGAGACGAATCCGATAGAGACGGTCTTCGCGTTGTTGTAGAATTAAAACGAGATGCGCAGCCTGCAGTTGTTCTTAATCAATTGTTTAAGCATACTCAAATGCAGGTTACCTTCGGCGTTATTATGCTTGCTTTAGTTAATGGAACTCCTAAAGTATTGACCGTTAGAGAATGCATCGATCATTTTCTTGATCATAGAATGGAAGTATTAATTCGTAGAACCAAATATGACCTTGATGCTGCAGAAAGAAGAGCACACATATTAGAAGGTTATATTATTGCTCTTGATAATATTGATGAAGTGATTGAGACAATTAAAAAATCGAAAGACGTAGAAACCGCCAAGAATAATTTAATGCGGAAATTCAAACTCTCAGAAATTCAAGCTAAAGCTATTCTTGATATGCGTCTGCAAAGATTAACTGGTCTCGAAAGAAAGAAGATTGAAGATGAGTATAAAGAAGTAATTAAACTCATCGAAAAATTAAAATATATTCTAGATACCGAAAAGAAAAGAAAACAAATAATAAAAGACGAATTACTTTTATTAAAAGAAAAATATGGCGATGAGAGAAGAACCGAAATTATATATGATTATAAAGATTTCTCTTTAGAAGATATTATTGCTCAGGAGGATGTAGTTGTTACTATTTCTCATCAAGGATTTATTAAGAGATTCCCTGTAAGCGGATATAGAAAACAATCACGAGGTGGCAAAGGCGTAATTGGCTCCGGCACAAAAGAAGAAGATTTTATTGAGCACATGTTTATTGCTTCCACTCACCATTATATTATGTTCTTCACCGATAAAGGTAAATGCTATTGGTTAAAAGTTCACGAAATCCCCGAGAGCGGAAGAGCATCGAAAGGAAGATCACTCCTTAATCTTGTAGAAAAAGATAAAGACGAAAAAATATCAGCATTTATTACGGTGAAAGAATATACCGAAGACAAGTTCATAGTAATGGCAACCGAAAGAGGAACAATCAAAAAAACAGTTCTCTCTGCTTATTCAAATATTCGTAAAGGCGGAATTAATGCTATTAATCTTGTTGAAGGTGATCGATTAGTAGAAGCAAAATTAAGCGATGGAAGCAGCGATATTATTATCGGAACTAAACATGGCTTAGCAATTCGCTTTAACGAAAAAGATGTCCGTGATATGGGTAGAACTGCTACCGGTGTAAGAGGTGTTAATCTTGGTAAAAATGATATTGTAATCGGTATGATTGTTACTAAGAACTGTGATACACTACTAGTCGTTACCGATAAAGGTTATGGAAAACGCACAGAAATAGATGATTATAGAATTACTCGCCGCGGCGGTAAGGGCGTAATTACTGTTAAAACTTCAGATAAAAACGGTCTTATGATTGCGATGATGGAAGTAAATGATAATGATGAACTTGTAATTATTACAACTCAAGGAATGGTAATTCGTCAAAGCGTTAAAGAACTTAGAGTAATGGGTAGAAATACTCAAGGTGTAAGACTAATTAAACTAAATGATGGTGATGAAATTGCCGATATAGCAAGAGTAGTGCCTGAAGAAGAAGAAAACGGAGATAAAAATGAGTAGCAATAAAAATTTGCAATTCGATTCTAAATGTGTTCATGCAGGTATTGGTGAATATGAATTTGGTTCAGTCGTTCCTCCGATTTATCAGACATCCACATTCAAATTTGAAAGTGCAGCACATGGCGCAAAATTATTCAAAGGCGAAGAAGAAGGATTTATTTATACTCGATTGAAAAATCCTACAATCGAGGCGATGGAAAATGCAGTAGCAGAATTAGAAGAAGGTCATAAAGCACTTGGCTGCGCTAGCGGTATGGCTGCAATTAGCACTGTCTTTGCAGGACTCCTCAAACAGGGCGATCATGTTATCTGTTCTTATTCTGTTTATGGACCAACTCTTATTTTATTGAAAAATTTCTTTACTAAGTTTGGTGTTGAATCCGATTTTGTTGATACAGCAAATATTGAACTTGTAGAAGCTTCACTAAAACCGAACACAAAAATGATTTATGTCGAAAGCCCTGCAAATCCGGTAATAACGATTACCGATATAGCTGCGGTTGCAAAGCTTTCTCACTCCAAGAACGCCTATCTGGTTGTAGATAATACATTTATGAGTCCGGCATTACAAAAGCCATTGAATCTAGGTGCCGATATTTCTCTTCATAGTATGACAAAATTCTTAAATGGTCATGCAGATGTAGTAGCGGGTATTATTATTGTTAAAAACGAAGAGATGTATTCTTTGCTTAAAAAAACACTTAATATGTTCGGCGGAGTAATTGATCCTTTCAATTCTTTTTTGGTTCATAGAGGTTTAAAGACTTTATCGATAAGAATAGAAAAACATTGCGAGAATGCTCTTCTTGTAGCTCAATACTTAGAAAATCATCCAAAAGTAAAATGGGTTAAATATCCGGGATTGAAATCACATCCTCAATATGAACTCGGATTAAGACAGCATTCAGGAGCAGGCGGAATGATTTCGTTTGAAGTAGCCGGCGGTATTAAAGGTGGCGAGATTACAATGAATTCCGTTAAGCTTTGCCAATTGGCAGTTAGTCTTGGAGGAGTTGAATCTTTAATTCAGCATCCAGCAAGTATGACTCATTCGGGAATGAGTAAAGAAGATAGAGAAGCCGCCGGTATTTCGGATGGTCTCGTTAGATTATCGGTAGGTATTGAAAACGCAAAAGATATTATAGATGATTTAGAACAGGCATTAGCTAAAGTAGAAGTGCCGATTGAAAGTAAAGTAAACTAAAAAATCTATTTAGAAGTTCTTATAAAATTATTAAACCGCCTCAACTTATTTAGCGAGGCGGTTTTTATTGAAACATTAGATTATTAAATTCCTACATAGAAAAGTAAAACTTAACTAAATGTGTAGTACAGTCATTTCTACCTTAATATATGTGGAGAAAAATCATAGAAATTTTTCTTCTTTTGACAAAATAGAAGTATAATTTAATTACACTTATTGATGTTAATAATATTGAAAATTTTTTTAAGGTGCATTGTTGTGTTTCTTTCCCCCCTCAAATAAATGGGGGTTTTTTATATAAAATAATAAGGGTTTTGCCATGTCGAAAAAAATCTTTCCCCTTTTAATAGTATTTGTCCTCTCTTCGCTCCTCTTTGCTCAAGATAAATATTATACTCCGCTTAATATAAAAAGTGCTTTTAATAATAAAACTCGATCACTTGACGGAAAGCCCGGTGAGAATTACTGGCAGAATAGATCGGACTATAACTTAAAAGCCGAATATAATCCTCGCACGAAATTATTAAAGGGTCATGCCGAAATAAAGTATCACAATAATAGCCCTGATACTATTAAACAAATTACTATTCGCTTGTATCAAGATATTTATAAGAAAGGCAATACGCGTGATTTCCAGCTCGATCCCCGTTCCTTAAATGACGGAGTAAAAGTAACGAATCAAAAAATAGACAATGAATCGTTACCTATTGCTAATATAAATAGGAGCGGAACAAATCTATTTTATAATTTACTAAAACCGCTTAATCCAAAATCACAAGTAAACATTTCGCTTGATTGGGAATTTAATATGCCGATCTATTCGGGAGTAAGAATGGGCACTTATGATTCTGTTTCTGCATTCGTTGCTTATTGGTATCCTCAAGTGGCGGTTTATGATGATATCGATGGCTGGGATAATCTTAATTATACTGGACAAGTGGAATTCTATAATGACTTTGGTGATTTCGATGTGGAGCTTACACTGCCGAAAGGTTTTGTAGTTTGGGCTACGGGAGTTTTGCAAAATCCCGAATCTGTTCTTGCTCCCGCTATTTATGAGAAATATAAAAACGCTAGTCAATCGGATTCCATTTATCATATAATTAAAACGGAAGATTATAAAAATTTAGTTACTTCCGATAATGAAAAAAATGTATGGAAATTCAAAGCTGAATATGTACCCGATTTTGCATTCGCCACGAGCAACCATTATTTATGGGATGGGTCAAGTATAGTAGTAGATAAAAAAACAGGAAGAAAAACTTTTGTGGATGCAGCTTATAATAGAGATTCAAAAGATTTTCCAATAGTCGCCAATATAGCGCGCACAACGGTGGATATGCTTTCTAATGATCTGCCCGGGTATCCTTTCCCATATCCAAAGATTACTATCTTTAATGGCGAAGGAGGAATGGAATTCCCAATGATGGTTAATGATGGATCTGCAGATGGAAAAGCCGGAACGGTTCACGTTACTTCACACGAAATTTCACATACATATTTCCCATTCTTTATGGGAATTAACGAAAGAAAATATGCATGGATGGATGAGGGATGGGCAACTCTTCTTCCATCACGCATCCAAAGTAAACTCGCTCCGGGATATGACCCAATCTCACGAAATGCTTTACAATATAATGAATATGCAGGAGGTGATAGAGACATCGCTCCTATCGTTCCGTCCTTTTTATTAAATGGTGCTTCATATCGCACGGCTTCGTATCGCCGTCCCGGAGAAGCATATAATATTTTATACGAACTCCTCGGAGAAGAGACTTTTAAGAAAGCATTGAATGAATATATAGCCAGATGGAACGGCAAACACCCTATACCGTATGACTTCTTTAATACTTTTGAAAATGTTTCCGGAGAAGATTTATCGTGGTTCTGGAAACCATGGTTCTTTGAGTCCGGTTATCCCGATCTCGCAATCAGTTCAATTGTTCCAAGCGAGAAATCGCAAAAAGTTATTATCGAAAACAAAGGTACTATGCCGATTCCAGTCGAATTAAAAGTTACTTATGATGATGGAACAAACGAAACTCAAACTCAATCTCCGGCAGTATGGAAAAACGGCAATAAAAAATATGAAGCCCTTTTTAATACATCAAAAAAAATTAAATCAGTTGAATTAGGCAGCACAAAATATTCTGATGTCAATCTTAAAAATAATTCGTTTAAAGCCAACTAAGGGGGGAATAATGAAAGCGAAATATGTTTTGTTGTTTGTTTTGGTTTTGCAGTTGTCACTGATAGCTCAATCTAAAAATTATTTCGTTCCAAAAAGTTTTCGAGATGCAGTAGAAAAAGGAACAAGAAGTTGGGACGGTAAACCGGGGAAAAATTATTGGGAAAATAAAACCGATTATAAAATAAAAGCAGAGCTTCATCCAGAATTAGCTACCGTTACAGGTCATGCTTGGATTACGTATTATAATAATAGTCCCGATACTCTAAAGAATCTTGTAATGCGCCTTTATCAAGATATTTTTAAGAAAGGAGCGGCAAGAGATTTTCCTGGACCTGAAATGGATTTAACCGATGGAGTGAAGATTGATACGCTCCTATTTGAAGGTGTATCGATAAAAGACGACATGAAAAAATTCAGAGTATTCAAGACCTCCACAAATTTAATAATCGGCAAACTTCCGGAGCCGATCGCTCCCGGTACTTCGGCAAAAATTGAAACTCGATGGGAAATAAAAATTCCAAAATATGCACGTTTAAGAATGGGTGCATATAGTGATTCCACTTTCTACGTTGCTTATTGGTATCCGCAGGTTGCAGTATATGATGATATCGATGGCTGGGATAGGAATGAATATCAAGGTCTTACGGAATTTTATAATGATAAAAATAATTTTGATATAGAGATTACGGTTCCGGGTGATTATCTAGTTTGGGCAGGCGGTGAACTTCAAAATGGAAAAGAGGTTCTTAACCCCGATGTTTTTGATCGCCTCGAGAAATCTAAAACTTCTGATGTTGTAATAAATGTAGTTACAAAAGACGACTTAGAAAACAAAAAAGTAACCAATAATAAAGAAAAAAATGTTTGGAAATTTATCGCTTCCGGAACGCCTGATATTACATTCGCAGCATCGAGCGGCTATGTATGGGATGCCCTTTCAACTGTTGTGGATAATAAAACAGGCAGAAGAACGGCAATAGATGCAGTTTATCCTTTTGGCAACAAGAATCAAGATATGGTTGCGGCATTCGCTAAATCAGCTATTAATTATTTATCGATGGAATACCCGGGTGTTCCTTATCCATATCCAAAGATGACGGTTTTTAATGGAGATCCGAATGGCGGAGGCGGCATGGAAAGCCCGATGATGGTTAATAACGGCACTTATGAATCTTTAGCTGGTCAGCTTGGCGTTACAGTTCATGAAATTGCTCATACTTATTTCCCCTTCTTCATGGGTACTAACGAGCGTAAATATGCTTGGATGGATGAAGGTTGGGCTGCATTCCTCACTTTCGATCTAGTAAGAAGATATGACGCTAAAGAAGATGAATATCCAGATTTCGTAAAAGGTTTTGAAACCGCACTTGCCACCGAAAACATGCTACCTCCTATGATTACATCTCATCAAGGTAGAGGTCCCGGTTATGGAGTTGTTGCTTATCAGCATGGCTCTCTCTCTTATGAAATGCTTAGAGAACTTCTCGGTGAAGATCTTTTCAAAAAAGGTCTTAAAGAATATATCGAAAGATGGAACGGTAAACATCCTATCCCTTATGATTTTTTTAATACATTCGACAATGTTTCAGGGCAGGATTTAAGCTGGTTTTGGAAACCATGGTATTTTGAGAAAATCTTACCTGATCTCGCAATTAAAGAAGTTAAGCAATCGGATAATTCGGTTGTCGTTTCAAATGAAAGTGGACTTCCTCTGCCTGTTTCTCTTAATGTTATTTATGCCGATGGTTCGGAAGAAAAAATAGATAAACCATTATCGGTCTGGAAAGATGCAAAAATTATTACCCTGCAATTAGATAAAAATAAAAAAATAAAATCTCTTATATTAGGAAGTGAACTAATTCCCGATTCCTTTAAAGAGAATAATAAATATGAAGTCAAATAAGATTGCAGTTTTACGTATCGCTTTAGTTTTTTTCTTTTCTTCTTTGCTAATTAATGGATTTATATATGGGCAGGGAGAGATTATTCAAAAAGGGGATATCTATTACCTATCCGGTAAACTCATCATAAAATTGAAAGAGGGGAATCCTAACGGGATTCTCCCCTCTTTAAAATCCTTCGGTATAAGCGAGATTAAAAATAAATTCACCGAACAAACAAATGTATTATTAAAAGGTGAAAATGTTTTTAGCCGTATTTATGAAGCCGAATTGGATAATAATATCGATCCTATTGAAGCCGCAAAAAAACTAAGGAAAATTAAAGAGATCGAATATGCCGAGCCGCATTACGTTTACCGTGTTACTTACGACCCAAATGATTCTCTCTATAACCAAGGCAAGCAAGACCATCTAAAGAGAGTTTTTGCTCCTCAGGCGTGGGAAATTACCAAAGGCGATACGAATGTTGTAATTGCAATTATAGATACAGGTGTGGAATGGTCGCATCCCGATTTAGCTGCGAATATTAAATTAAACCGAAAAGAAATTCCAAGAAATGTTGTTGATGATGATAATAATGGATATATAGATGATTATAGAGGTTGGGATTTCGGCGGACTTAATAACTCGCCCGATAACGATCCTCGCGAAGATTATTCCCCTTCAAATGGATATCACGGCACTCATGTAGCCGGAATCGCTTCGGCAGTTACTAATAACGGTATCGGTATTGCATCGCTCGGATTCAATTCTAAGATTCTTTGTGTTAAGGCTTCAAGCGATATAAGAAGAGATATGCATGGCTATCCTTTTATATTATATGGATTTGAAGGAATAAAATATGCTGCCGATAATGGTGCTAAAGTAATTAATTGTAGTTGGGGCGGTTATAGCGCATCAGCTTATGAATTAGAAATTATTAATTACGCAATATCTAAGGGTGCTTTAGTTGTAGCAGCAAACGGAAATGAAGGTAAGTTAGATGCCTTTTATCCTGCAAGTTATCCCGGAGTTTTATCGGTGGGCTGGCTTCAATCTACAAGCGATGTAATCAGCAGTGCGGCTAATTATGGAATGACCGTGGATGTATTTGCTCCCGGAAGCTCAATACTCTCCACTTGGGCTTATACAGGACCAAACGGAGAATATTATCGCTCGATTGGCGGCTCTTCTATGTCATCTCCACTTACTGCCGGATTAGCTGCCTTGGTCTGGTCTAAATTTCCTAATTATACTCCACTTCAAATTGCTGAACAGATACGAGTAAATGCCGATAATATTGATATCTCTAATCAGGGGAAAGAATTTCTGCTCGGAAGAGGTAGAATTAATGCATATAATGCAGTTACTAACGAAAATTCCGTCTCCGTTAGAGGCGGTGAATTTGCGGTTATAAATGATACCGATGGCGATGGTGTCCCCGAGCGAAATGAAAAATTTTATCTTACCGGAATCTTTACTAATTATCTTAAAGATGTTTCGGGATTACAGATAAAATTAGAAACCGAAAATAATGACATAATTCTTCATCAACCGATTATAGCCGGAATTAATTTAGCCACGGGTCAATCCTTCTCTCTTGGCGATGGTCTTCTTATGGAACTGCTTAATAATGCTCCTTATGATGATGTAATAAAAATAAAAATCACATACACCGCTCCGGGCTATTCCGATTTCCAGTGGATTAGTTTTAAGGTCAATTACTCTTTTGAAAACTTAACTAAAGGAAAACTTAATCTCACCGTTACGAGTAAAGGAGTAATTGGATTTAATGACTTTCCCGATAATAAATCCGGAATCGGACTGAAATATTTTTCGGAAGAGAATGTTCTGTTTGAAGGTGCTCTTATGTATGGAGTTAATAGTACCAAACTAATGGATGCCGCTCGAGTGGAGACTAATCAGAGTACAGATTTTAAAGTGATTAATCCATTAAAGGTCAGCGAAAATAGTGAATCAACTATAGAGGAGGCAATTGCTGAATTTAATGATGATGGGGGCGGGAATAATAAGCTGGGCATTAAAACCAAAAGCATTGCATATTCATTTTCTGCTCCTGATTTAGAGGATGTAATAATTCTAAGATATGACTTAACGAATCTTAGCAATGCTCCCATTGAGAACTTAAAAGTTGGTTTATTTATGGATTTTGACGTTCCTGAAAGCGACTATGGAAATGATATGGCGGTTTGGGATGCGCTTGATTATTTTGCTTATGCCTATGACGTTAATGGCAAAGCAAATGGAAGATATTATGCGGTAGCACCAATTATGCATCTTCCTTCAATGGCGAGTTATGGTTATTATGGTATTGATAATAGTCTTTCTAAAGGCGACGTTACTTTGACCGATGCTTTTACTAAAGACGAAAAGTGGCTTACTATAAGTTCTAAAGAAGCAAATACATATATCGGTCCTACCGATATCTCTCTCGTGGTCTCTTCGATGGGATATAATATTCCAGTGGGCGAGACGATTCATCCCGCATTTATGATTACTTATGGTGAAAATAGTCTTGCTATCAGACAAAAAGTAAAAGCTGTTCGCACTTATTATTATAATATTCTTTCTGATGTGGAAGAATCGCAAGAAAACGAAATCCCTATTGAATATAAGTTAGAGCAAAACTATCCCAATCCATTTAATCCTATAACAACGATTAGTTATTCGCTTCCTGCGGACGGATTAGTAAAGATAAAAGTCTATGATCTATTAGGGAGGGAAATAATATCCTTAGTAAATAACTTCCAAGTAGCTGGTCGGCATTTAGTACAAGTAGATGGCTCAAACTTATCAAGCGGAATCTATTTTTATTCAATAGAAGCTAGTAACTTTAGAGCAGTAAAAAAGATGATCCTAATAAAATAGTATATGAGGTATTAAAAGGAACTATTAATTGAGGGAAAGGTAAAAATCAATTAAAAATGCTCACATCAAAATTATTTATGAGAGAAAATTTTATCGAAAACGATACACTTATAAAATATCAATCTTTGCAGGCATTTCTAAATCGACAATATTCGGAAGAATATAAAAAAATGATGAAGTACGATCTCGGTGTGATTACAACTTATCTCGGAATTTCTAAAAAAGTATTTGCTATAATTATTGCGCTATTATCGGTCTTGTAAATCAAGACCGATTTAGCGTTATGTGTATTTTATTTTCTCTGAAGTAGGGCTCTAATATTTTATAATAAAAAAACATCTAATAGCGTTATATAAGTACTATTTGCTCTTAAGCAGGTCTCTAATTTCTCTAAGTAACAATACATCTTCACTCGGAGGTACAGGCGATGGTGCAGGAGGAGCGGGAGCTGCTTCTTCTTTCTTTTTCATTGCATCGAGTAGTTTCACTAACATAAAAATAGCCCATGCAATAATTAAGAAATCAATTACAGTATTAATAAATGCACCGTAATTAATTTGAACAGCGGCGGTTTCAGCAGTTTTCTCCTTAAGTGTAATAGCTAAATCTTTAAAATCTAATCCGCCAAGTAATATTCCAATCGGCGGCATAATTATATCACTCACGATAGATGAGACTATTTTACCGAATGCCCCGCCAATGATAATACCTACGGCAAGATCCACCACATTGCCGCGCATTGCAAATGCTTTGAATTGCTTTAATATATCGCCTTTCATACTTCTCCTACGATTATTTTATAAAAATAATAAATCTACTATTATAAATATAGGCAACAAAACGGGTAATGAAAACTTAAACATATATGCAAAGAAGCTTGGCATTTCGATATTATTTTCTTCTGCAACAGCTTTAACCATAAAATTAGGACCGTTTCCGATATAAGTCATACTTCCGAAGAATACAGCCGAAACAGAAATTACTTTTAGAATATGTTCGCTGATACCTGCTACGAGAGGGGGAACTTTATCTCCCAATCCTAAGGCAAGCGAATGGAACGTTACGGCAGTCGGCGTATTATCTAGGAAACTGCTTAATAAACCCGTGTAATAATAAAATTGAGCAGGCTCGGTAACTCCCAAATGTGCTGCATTAGCTTTTAGGAATAGCAAGCATGGGACCATCGTAATAAAAATTCCTAAGAATAAATAAGCGACCTCTTTAATCGGCTCCCAAGTAAAATTATTTTCTTCCCTTAATAAATTGGTAGTAAAGAATAACGATAATGCTGCCATTAAAAAGATAACAGCTTCGCGTAAAAATCCGAAATAATGGTTGGTTTCGATAAAAGGTAAATATTGTTTATTAATAAAAGCTACCGAGAGAACCACTCCGAGCAAAAAGATAAAATTAATATTCCCTTGAATTCTTATCGGCTTGATATTCGTTTTATCGCGCAATAATGCTTTTACGGGCTCTTTTTTATGATAATAGCTATCAACAAAATAATAGATTATTAATAAAGCAGCGTTAGTAAAAAGCCATTCAGGCACTAAATGTAAAAACCATGTAAAATGTGCACCGCGAAGATACATCATAAAAAGAGGCGGGTCGCCGAGTGGCGTAAGAAGTCCACCGCAATTGGCAACTATTCCTATAAAAAATAATATTGTATGTACTTTGAATTTTCTTTCTTTATTTGTCTGAATTACTGGACGAATCAAAAGCATTGCCGCTCCGGTAGTACCCACAAACGATGCTAATACTGCACCAATTCCGAGAAATAATGTATTAACAGAAGGTTTTGCTTCGATATCTCCCGTGAGCAAAATTCCGCCTGTAATTGTAAACAATGCACCGAGCAAAATTACGAAAGGAACATAATCAAATAACATTGCATGTTCGAGCTCTACGGCTAATCCTGCCGCGAATAAATAAATCAAAATCGGAATACTTAAAACCACTGCCACAATAAGTTTATTTTTATTATGTTCCCACCAATGATTGAAAAATATTGGAAAAACTGCAACTGAACCGAGCATTAAGATGAATGGCACCAATGTTATAAGTGGTACTGAAATAGAGGTATGTTCCATAAGAAATCCTAAAAAATTAATCGTACAAAACTACACCAAAATATCTTTTTATGAAAGTGGAAAAGGAATACCAGCGTGATAAAAAAGTCAGTTACTCAGATTTTTTATGGTATCTGATTGATGCAGCAAGCAGAATAAAAATGCCCATTAAAAACAATATAAGTGTTTGAGACCATAACTCCGAAAAACCGATCCCCTTTAAGATCACTCCGCGAATAATTATTAGAAAATATTTTAGCGGAATAATATAAGTGATATATTGAATTATTTTAGGCATATTTTCGATAGGGAAAACAAATCCCGATAAATAAACCATCGGAAGCATTACAACAAAGATCGCAAGCATCATCGCCTGCTGCTGCGTTTTGGAAATAGTTGATACAAATAATCCAAGTCCAAGAGTGGAGAGTACATATAAAAACGATGCGAAAATTAAAAAGAATTCACTCCCTCTAACTGCAATATCAAAAATTACATATTGAGCCAATAAAATAATTAGGACAGAAATAAATCCTAGTATAGCGAACGGAAGGAGCTTCCCGATTATTAATTGATACGATTTTATTGGCGTTACAACGAGTTGTTCGTAAGTGCCGATCTCCTTTTCTTTTACTATTGCAAGTGATGTTAATAACATAGTAACAATTGTTAATAAAAGTCCCACAATTGCAGGCACCATAAAAATGCGAGTCTTCTGTTCGGGGTTAAACCACACACGGATTTCGCTCGTAAGAGATCCTACGGGAACGAACTTTCTTCCTAATCGTCCCATCGTTTCTAATAGTACATCTTGATTATAATTTCTTATTACATTCATCATATAGCCCGATGCGATAGAAGCGGTATTTCCATCGGAACCGTCAATAATTGCCTGAACCTTAACGCCCTCTCTGCGTGCTACTTTTTTTTCAAAATCTTTCGGAATTACTATTCCAGTTATTACTTTTCCTTTGTCTATTAGCTCGTTTAGTTCTTCATAACTATTAATCGAATAATCATTAGAAAAATAAGTGGAGCCATCGAATTGACGGATAAAATTTCTGCTTTCGGAAGTTTTATCCATATCGTAAAAAGCAATATGTACTTTTTCTACATCAAGATTAGCGGCATAACCTAAAAATATTAATTGAACAATCGGCGCAATTAAAACGATCATAAACATTTTAGGATCGCGCTTTAGCTGCTGAAACTCTTTTATTAATATATGTTTTATCGTCTTCAATTTAGAGTTCCTTCTTTTTACTTAATATTAATGCGAGTGATGTGAAGAGAACAATAAATAGCGATAGATAAATTAATTGATCCCAAAATGCTGAAAGTCCCACTCCCTTTAATATAATGGAACGTAGAATTACTAAATAAAATTTTGCCGGTGTAATATTTGTAATTATTTGCACTAAAAAGGGCATGCTTTCAATCGGGAAAACAAACCCCGAAAGTATTACAGAAGGAAGAAGAGAGACGAAAGTGGAGATCGAAAAAGCCACCTGCTGGCTATCGGATATAACAGAAATAAATATTCCTAAACTAACCGATGCGACTATAAAAACTAATGTTGTAAGAAAAAGTAAAATATAACTCCCTTTTACAACCACATCAAAAAGCAGATATCCGGCTATAAGTATAAACGCTGCATTAATCAAAGAGATAATGATATAGGGAAGCGATTTACCCGTAATTAATTCAAAAGATGAAACTGATGAAACATTTATCTGCTCTATCGTTCCCTTCTCTTTTTCACGCACGAAAGTTAATGATACCGAAATGACCGCCGTTACAATTAATATCATTGAGATCAATCCGGGAATTAGAAAATGAGTCGATTTCAAATCGGGATTAAACCAAAAGACCGGCTCTGCCTCAATTCCTTTTGGCGGAGTTAAGCCACGTATCTCAAATTGTCGCTTTTGAATTTTATTATTAAATGAAAATACCGCAACGTTTATATAATTATAAACTATCGATGAAGTATTACCATCGACTCCATCTACAAGAACTTGAATTTTTGATTGCTTAGCGGAGAAAAGATTTTTTGAAAAATCTCTATCGATTACTAAAACCGCCTGAGCTCTCTTTTCGTTTAGTATATCTTTTACCTGAGAATCGCTGCTGATTATTTCAGTAACTACAAAATATTCGGATGAAGTAAGAGTATTAATAAATTCTCGGCTAAGGGAGGATTTTTCTTGATCGAAGATAGCGAGATGAATATTCTTAACATCGAAATTAACCGCATAGCCAAAAATTCCGAGTAAGAACACAGGGAAGAAAAAGATAACTGCAAGCAAACGCTTATCCCTAACTATCTGCTTTAGTTCCTTTTTTGCCACTGCCTTTATTCTATTAATCATTCGCTTCTCTCTTATCGACTAAATGAATAAAAACATCTTCGAGTGTAGGGACTATCTTATCAATACTTTTTATTTCCGAAACTGGCTTTATATATTCAATTAATTTTTCTTTGGCATCGGAGGAATCTTTTACCAAGACGTGCAAACTATTTCCGAATAAAGATACTTCCAAAACATTTTTATTTTTTGAGAGCAGATCCATCGATTCAATCGGGTTAGTACAATTGATTTCAAAAATCGGGTCGGTAATATATTTCGTTTTGAGCTGCTTCGGATTGCCTTCGGCGATTAATTTACCTGCATCGATTAGAATAATATTATTACAATATTCCGCTTCTTCAAGGTAGTGAGTGGTAACAAATACAGTTGTGCCCTGCGCTGAAAGGAGATTAATTAAATCCCAGAAATTTCTTCGTGATAATGGATCAACTCCGCTTGTCGGCTCATCTAAAAATACGATCTTAGGAGAATGAATAACTGCCGTGCCGAGAGCAAGACGCTGTTTAATTCCTCCCGGTAGAGAACCTGTAAGAATTTTTTCTTTTCCATTTAAATCGGCTATATCTAAGACCCATTTTTTTCTTTCATTTAATTTAGCACCGGTTAATCCATAGACTCCACCGAAGAAGTTTATATTCTCTTCAATTGTTAAATCGTTATAAAGGGAAAACCGCTGCGACATATATCCGATATTAAGTTTCACTTTATCGGAATCTTTATTAATACTATACCCGCCAACAAGTGCATCGCCTGATGTCGATGAGATAATGCCGCAGAGCATTTTTATTGTAGTGGATTTTCCCGCTCCGTTAGAACCAAGAAATCCGAAGACCTCCCCCTCATTTACCGTAAATGAAATATCATCTACCGAAATAAAAGAACCGAATTTTTTTGTAAGATTATATACTTCTATACTATTCATTTTTTTATCAGATGTATAAATACATTTTCAAGCGATGGGGTAATTATTCTATTGTCTATAAGTTCTAAATTGTTTTGTCTAAGTTGTTCAAGAATTTTTTCTAAATCCTCTTCCGGTGATTGAGTAATAATTTGAATTCTATCGCCAAAAGATTGCACCTGCCAATTATTTTCATTGAGAATTTTAATTGCTTTTTGAAGAGGGGATACGACTAATTCAATTACTTTTATCCCAGTGCTCTCTTTTACTTTTGCCGGTGTATCGAGGGCGATAATTTTTCCATTATTCATAAGTGCTATTCTATTGCATCTTTCGGCTTCGTCTAAATAGGGAGTAGTCATAAATATTGTTATCCCTTCTTTTAGAAGATTAGAAAGGATCTTCCAAAAATCACGTCTCGAAACAGGATCAACTCCCGTAGTCGGTTCATCAAGGAATAAAATCTTTGGCTGATGGATTAAACTGCAAGCCAAAGCAAGCTTTTGCTTCATTCCTCCCGAAAGTTTATCTGCTAATCGATCTCTGAAAGGTTTTAGTTTTGTAAAATCTAATAGTTCATTTCTTCTTTTTTTATAATCTTTTACGGTATGTATCTCGGCGAAAAATTCAATATTTTCATCGACACTCAAATCACCATAAAGGGAAAATTTTTGCGAAAGGTAACCGATCTGCGATTGAATCTCTTTTCGCGCTTCGGTTATGTTTTTATTGAATAAAGATACCGTACCGCCATCCGGATTAAGAAGTCCGCACATAATTCTAAGAGTTGTGGTTTTACCTGCTCCATCGGGACCGACAAATCCAAACATCTCCCCCTCTTTTATATCGAAAGAGATATCTCTCACGGCTTCAATTTCGCCGAAGTTTTTAGATAGGTTATTTATACTAATAATGCTCATCTTTTAATACGGTCTCTTAATTATTGTAAATCCCCGACTACTGAAAAATAATCTTCAAAAACACCACACCCGGCAAATAAATTTTCACTTCAGAAAATCCATCAACAAATTAACAACCACTTTCCTCGAACAAAAAACTCTCATAAACAAAAAATTACCCCGCCTCCAAGAATCACTATAACTTAGGGGAGAATAGTTCTGATCAAAATATTACTTTTGCGTCTGCGGGCATTCCTGCCTTTAGCTCGTTATTTGGATTGGGTACTTCTATCTTAACTGCGAATACGAGTTTCGTTCTTTCATCTTTAGTCTGAATATTCTTTGGTGTAAACTCCGCTTCGGGTGAAATAAAAATTACTTTCCCTTCATAAACTTTGCCGGCATAAGAATCGGTTGTAATCTCGGCTTTTTGACCTGTCTTAATCTTTCCGAGAACGTTTTCAGGAACGTAAATTACTAATTCCACAATACTTAAGTCGGTTACTTTAGCGAGAGAAGAAAGCATCGAAACCGTTTCTCCCATTTCGATATATGATTTTACAACTGTTCCTTTTATCGGTGAAGTAACGAAGCAATCTCGAATATTTTTTTCAATTAATTTTGATGCGGCATCCGCCTTTTCGTAGTTAGCTTTTGCTTGAGCAATTTCTTCGGGACGCGCAAGATTTTTAATTTTAGAATAGTTCTCTTTAGCAGAATTATATTGCGCTTTAGTTACTTCATAACGTGTATTAGTCTCTTCGAGCTGCCGTTTCGTAATCGAATTTGATTCAAATAAATTTACCATTCTCTCTTTATCGGATTCGGCTAATTTATAATTTGCTTCGGCTTGGAGGAGCATTTCGTAAGAAGACTTAATGTCTTCGCTTCTTGCCCCTTTAACTAATAGATCATACTGAGCTCTAGCCATTTCTCGTCCCGCATTTGCCTGAAGAAGCTGAATTTCATACAGTTCATGATCGATTATTAGGAGAGTATCTCCCTCGCTCACATTGCTCCCCTCGTCTTTATTTATTGAAAGAACTTTTCCCGAAACCTGTGAACTGATTACGGATTCGGTGGCTTCAATCGTTCCCGATTCTTCTATATATTCATTATTGTTATCACCCGAACAGGAGGTAATAATTAGTGATAAAAGTAATATTGATCCGATTTTTATTTTCATTTTTCACTCTTTTGCGCTTTCTGATTTAGTTTTTTTGCTTTCTTTGTCTGAATTCCATTTAATAATAGATTAAAAGTATGATTAAATGCTTCGTTCAAAGAAAAGTCATTATTCATTAAAAATTCGGGATTAATTATCGATTCGACAGTCGATAGGAATATAGTCATTAATATTGGAGTGGGGATATCCCGGACTAAACCCTCCTCCTTACCGAGCTCTATAATTTTGGCTATATTGCCGAGTATAAGCTCTTTTCTTGTTTTTTCTATTTGCTCCCAAACTTTTGGAGCGTGAGTTTGCAAATCCTCAAACCATTTTTTATCCACTTTTATAGAAATCTCCAAAAAAAATCGGATAATTGCTTTGAGTTTTGAGATTGAACTATCGCTAGGTTCATCAATTATTTTTAATATGTTCGTTTTTAATGTGTCTTTAAAGTGAAAGGCAACCTCTTCTACAAGTGCCATTTTAGTAGGGAAATGTTTATATATGGTTTTCTTACTCATTCGTAGTTCTTTGGCTATCTCATCCATAGAGGTATTATAGAACCCATTTTTTATAAACAGTTCTCTTGTGAAGTGTAATATTTTTTCTTTTTCGTCCATTATAGAAACTATTTGTGTTTTAGTAGTTTCTAAAATACTGTGCGGAAACTAAAAAGTCAAGAAATAGTTTCCGAAGTTTCTTGAGTTTTTTTGCAATTCTGTGGATTTGTATTAACTATGCTTTGTAATTTTTTTCGGTATTTTATTGATTAGTTAAAAAGTTGAGGGAGGGTTAAATGACGGATTTCAAAACTCGTTAGTTTCATTAAAACTCTTCTATTGGAGTATAATCATAATGAATTGGCTTTATTTCAGACCCCGTAGTTTCATTAAAACATTGTGTTTTCTTTCGGACATATTAATTTCTACACTTTTATTCCCACTAAACGTATTACTGCAGCCTCGCCGGAGTGGTGTGCGCCTTCATTAAGAGTAACTATCTCTTTTGAAAATTGCTTTATATCGAGATCAATAAAATCAGTTATGATATCTTCAAGTGAATATAATACATCTAAATCCTGCGGGCCGCCCGAATCCCTGCCCAATTGATCTTTTTCATAAGCTTCGAGTATTATAATCCCACCCGGTTTTAGTGTATTAATCATTTTTTTATGGATTAATTGCCGATTTTCTTCGGGCAGATGGAAAAAAATTAAACCGATAGCATCATAATTATTATCAGGGAATATCATTTCGGTTAAATCACCGATTTGGTAATTTATACTCACATTTTTTTCGGCGGCTAATTTGAGAGCTTTTTCTTTTGCGGTAGAACTTTGGTCCACAGAGGTTACATCCCACCCTAAAGTGGCAGCAAATACTCCATTTCTTGCTTCGCCATCTGCAGGAAGAAGGATCTTAAGTCCATTATAATGAGTTACATTCTCATTTTGAAATTCTTCATCAGAACTATTTTTGTAATCAACCCGAACCGTTTCTGAAATTTTCTCACTATTATCCAAGTAAACAGGTTCGGGTTCTTTGGTTTTGCTACTGTTAAAAGAATTATTTCTGGTTTCTAACTTTTTATTAGTATAATTAGTCAATGTTTCTTTAAAAAATTCGTTAGGTTCAGTTCCATAGACAAAACCCTCATTCGAATATCTCTCATTCCAAAATTCTGCACCGAAACTATTCATTTACACCTATATTAATTTTACAAAAGGAAAATAGTTATTAAACTATAATTTACAAAGACGTAAAAAGATAATTTCTTGTAAAATTATTATTTGTAATGACAATATCGCTAATACCTATTTTAGCATAATCATCTTTTTTGAAATAGTATTCGAGGAATTAATTAATCTGTAAAAATATATTCCGGAAGAGAGCGAATTACCATTAGAATCTTTCCCGTTCCAAATAATCGAGTGATTGCCTGCATCTTTATAACCATCGAGTAAAGTATTTACTATCTCTCCGAGCGAATTATAAATTTCTAAGCGAACATTCTCACCTTTTGGTATAGTATAATTTATTGTAGTACTCGGATTAAATGGATTGGGATAGTTATTTTCGAGATTAAATTCTGTAGGAGTTATATTATTAATTTCTTCAATAGATGTTCCTCCTACACCACTATTATTATAATGAAATAGTACTCCATCATTACAAAGTATCCAGCCATGATTTTCATCCGTAAAAACAATATCTCTTATTGAAGAAGTATTTGGTTTAAGAAATTTTTCTGTCCATGTTGTCCCCATATCCTCGCTATAATATAAATAAGCAATCGATGCATCATAAGGAGCAAACCAGATTTTAGATGAATCCCCGGGTATAAATTCTAAATCACTTGCACTTGTACCTTTTATTGATGTGCTTACCTGTACCCAATTATTTCCTCCATCAACTGTCCGATATAGTGTCGAAATAAAATCAGGATAAACACGGTTAAAAGCAAATCCAATATTTTCATTATAGAATTTTATAAAATGAAGATTAGTCGGCGCGTTATTTAGAGGAAACCAATCTTTCCCTCCATCAATAGTTTTATGCAATATTTCAGGATGTACACCCACAGTATAATAATAACCAATATTAGGATTAATGAAATCAACCATCCGCCACATATCTCCGGATGTACCGCCGATAGATTGGTTAGCCGTATAATTTTCCCAAGAATCACCACCGCTTGTAGTTCTTAAAAATATGGGCTTTTGTGATGGACTTACCGCATCTCCCATCGCTACACCATTATCATTATCAAAGAATTCAATATAATTAATGAAGTTAGTTGTTTGCGGTTCATTGTATTTTACCGTGAAATTTTTTCCGCCATCTGTACTTTTATCGATTTCTCCATTGTCAGCACCTAAAATGATTGTATTTTTATCTAAAATTACGACGTCCATATAACCAACATGAGGTGTAGTTATTGAATTCCAGATTTTTCCACCATCATGCGTGATATATACTATATTTTTTCTTTCACCCTGTGGATTAAATAGTGCCGAAAATATTGCATTATTAGAATCGCAGGCATCAATTGCAAATCCATTTCCCCATGTAGTTATAAAATTACTTTGTCTTTCCCATTGCGAATAAGTTATCTGAGATGAGAAGAATAAATAGAAAAACATTACAAATAATAAATATTTTTTCATTTAATACCTCTAAAACTATTTCTTAAATAAGAATAATTTCGTGTATAATTATGGTAATGAGTATTTTTCTCAAAAGCAATGCAAAAATCCAGTACCTCTTATTTTTGAATAATCATCTTCTTTGCTTGTGCAAAGCCATCTATTTTAATTCGATAGAAATACACTCCGCTCGATAAATTATCGGCATTAAAATCTACCCTATATGTGCCGGCGGATTTTTGTTCATTGGCGAGTTCCGCTACTTCATTACCCAAAATATCATAAACTCTCAGACTTACAAATCCCTCTCTCGGCAGCGAATAACTAATAACAGTCGCCGGATTAAATGGATTTGGATAGTTTTGGTATAAATTGTAATTATCAGGAATGGATGAAGGTAAATAATTAACATCAGTTACAATCCCACCATTATTTGCAGTATAATAAATAATTCCATCATCGCAAAGTATCCACCCATTTTGTTCATCAGCAAATACTATGTCTCTTCCCATAAGGTTTCCATTACTCAATTCATGTTTAGACCAATCAACTCCCCCATTTTTACTAAAAAACAAATCATTATAAGAAAGAAACCAAATAAAATTTGGATTTTCAGGAAGGTATTCTATGTCACTCATTACGGTGCCGGGCATATTAGTGGAAATAGTTTCCCAGAAATTACCACCGTCAAAAGTTCGATAGATAATAAATTTTTTTCTATCCCAATCTGCTCCACAAGCAATCCCAATATCTTTATTATAAAATTTTATTAATTGAGCTGAAACCTCAGGAAAATTTGTCTGAACCCAATTAGTTCCGCCGTCAGTTGATTTATATAGTTTTTGTTTATTGGTATTAGAATAGAAATAACCCGTATTGTAATCAACGAAATCAATGGTTCTCCAATCAACAAAAACTAAATTAGTTGGATTACTAATTCGATTCCATCCAACACCAAGAGAGGCAGTACGGAAAATAGAGAGTTGATTTGCAGAATTACCTTCGCCGGCAGCTACTCCATAGAATTTATCAAAAACCTCGATATATCCTAAACCATAAGAGGAAATGTTTTGCTTCTCCCAATTTAAACCTCCATCAGTTGAAAGATACATTGAGGCAGAGGTAGTGCAATACCAAAGAGTATCACGGTTAATCATGCAAATATCAGAGACGAATCCTTCGGGAATTATACGTGGATTCCAAGTTTGACCGCCATCGAGAGTCATGTAAAACCCCTGTTCACCCGAAATTAATGTAGAATAAAAAGCAGCACTATTTTTATCTGATGCGTCAATTGTCCTACCGGTATTCATTTTTGGGATATAGTTTCTTTGCTGAATCCATTGCGAATGAAGAATATTCGGAACAATAAATAAAATAAGAAAAACAAGTATATTCATATAAATATTCCTTAATTTATAATATCCACAAATAAAATTTGAGATGTTACTGTGCCCGAAAAGGAATTAGTTACTTTACATTTTAACCAAAAATTTCGAGTATCCGATCGACTAATAAGAGAAGTATTTCCACCAAAAGTATCCCAAACACCACATGGAAGTTGATCAATTTCCTCTGTAATCGAATCTACTTTATTAGTTTTTAAATTAATTTCACAAGGATAATAAATATACCATTGTAAATTATTTGGGAAACTTAAGGTGCATCCTCCATATACAACAGCTTCAAAATAACCAGAATACCCAGAATATAATGAAGTTGGTCCTTCAATCGAAATAGATAGAGGCACTTCAAATCCACACCACGAAGAATATCTAACACCACCAACTTCATTATCAATACAATATGTATATCTTGTAGTGCCAGAACAAGTCTTATTACTCATAATTGCGTCTACACATTCTTTACATGTTACTGTTTGTTCCTCATTTGGAGGACACCCATATAGAGTGAGACTTATTGTGGCATTACTAGAATAGCAGTCTAGACCATCGCAGCTTCCGTTTTCACAACATAGCATTCTTGCATCAGTTAGAATAAAAGAATCACTTGAATATTGTTGAAATCCAAGAAAAGAAAATATAATCAAAGAAAAAAGAATTAAAAGTTTTATTCTAGAATTCATAACTCCTCCCTATCAATAAAATTAAGTCTTTTTTTTAATGAATATAATTGATACAAATTTAATGTTTCAATATAAGATTTTTCAATTATTCCACTCGAATTAATTAATAACGTTTGTGGAACAAATTGTTTTTTCCATAATAGGAAAATGGGATTGCATGATCCCCTTTATTTAAAATCAACTCATTTTTTGTTAATTCATTTATTTGCATTTTTAGTTCACGGTTTTGAATAAATAAACTCATTTCAATAATAATGAAAAACGCAATAAAGCTATAAAATGTAGGAATTTTTACTGATTTTAAAATATTATTAAAATAAAGAATGGGTCTATTAGATTTTGACAAATTTTCATAAATAATAAGGTAATAACAAATCAAAATAAAAAGGATATTTCTATACAAAGTAAAACTACTAATTTTATTATCAAAGTAATTTCCAAAACAACCACATAATAATTCTTCGTGATTAAGCAATTTTAAAATAATAGCAGCACAAAAAATATAAAGCAGTATTGATATAGAGACCAAAGAAAAATAATATTTATATTTGAAAATAATAAAAAAACCAAAACAAATTTCAATTGAAGGAAGAATATAAACTATTGGAAGGATTAATACATCGGGAACTAAATTAAAATCTTTAACAGCCAAAGAAAAACTTTTTAAATCAATTAGTTTTAAAAATCCAGAGACTATGAAAATAATACCAAAACATATTCGAATGAATAAAGTCGGTAGTTTCATTTTACATTCCATTAATGCCATAAGCTAATTAATAATTAATAAAAAGTCAATTAATTTCTTATTGAGGTCATCACTCCCGCAAAAAGCAGGAGCGGTGATTAAAATTATGTTGGAATTAATTCTTTATATAAGAATTATTTTTATGCGGGGATTACTTCTATAGATGGGTTAATCTCACGGCGGAGAAGATTCTCTATTGCTACAAGTGTTCCGCGTATTGAGCTTGGACAGCTTCCGCATGCGCCTTGATAACGGATTTTAAGAGTTAAGCCCTCAAGTCCGATAACTTCAAGTCCACCGCCATCACCTGCTAATGCAGGTCTTACACGTGTATCCAAAATTTCATTTATTTTTTTCAATAGTTCAGTCTCTTCCTGAGAGCTAAGTTCAATCTCCGTTTCAACAGGAATTAATGATTTATCGAAATTGCGAATAAATTCTACAAACGGACGCTGAATCTGTCCCCAACCCGTTGCAGCATCTTTTTCGATGGTAATAAATTTATCCATATAAAAGACACCAACAACGCCATCAATCTTAAAAATGCCTTCTGCTAATGGGTCGTTCTTTGCTTCTTCGGCTGATTTATAATCGCGTGTTTCGCGCGCTAATATTCTTTCGTTTAATACAAATTTCAATGCCTGCGGATTCGGTGTTAAATCAACATCCTGTACGTTTAGCATAATTTTCTCCTTTATAATGTTACTCTAAAACTTATTTAATCTATCTCAAATTTAATCAAGTATCAACTCAAATGCATTATAGGTCATTTATTATTGATAAGAAGCACGAACTCCCCTTTGAGTTTATCCTTCTGAACATAATTATCAATATATTCCAAATTGCCTCGTATATACTTTTCTTCCGGCAGTGTGAGATCGAAAGCCACTACCGCAGGAGTCTTGTCTCCGAAAATTTTTCTTACATCTTTTATTAAAGCTCCCAATCTATAAGGAGTTTCCATTATCACTAAAAGATCTTTTATATTTTTGAGGCGCGAGAGTTCTCTTTGACGAATATCTTTTTTAGGTGAAAGCCAGCCCGAATAATAAAAAGTATCAATTAAAAATCCCGAACCAATTAATGCAGGAAGAAGGGAACTCGCTCCGGGAACGGGGACAATTTTTATTCGCGAATTAATTGCAAGACTCACGAGAGTTTTCCCGGGATCAGAAAATAACGGTGTACCACAATCGGAGATAAGTGCCGCCGAGCCTGCAATTTTTACCTTTGCAAGTATCTCGCCCGCCTCATCCTGTTCGTTATGTTCGTTTAAACAGATTAATTCTTTTTCAATATCATATTTAGATAATAGCCGGCGCGCCTCTTTATATTCTTCCACGATAATAAATGGCACTTCCCTTAGTACGTTTAATGCGCGAAGGGTGATATCATCAGGATTACCAATGGGTGTAGATACTAAATATAATATAGTGCCGTTATTACCGCTCATATAATTATCATTAAGCTAAAAGCTCTTTTACCTTCTCAATAACTTCGCCAAAAGCCACCTTAAATCGTTCGCCTGTTTTTCTGATCTTTATTTCTACCATATCTTCTTTAAGATTTTTCTCGCCTACGATCACTTGAATCGGGAATCCGAGAAGATCGGCATCATTAAACTTAAATCCTGCCTGTGCATCAATTCTATCATCATAAAGGACTTCAATACCGGCAGAGGTTAGTCCCGCATATAATTCATCTGCTTTATTTACTACAATCTCTTTTTTCATATTTAGTCCGAGCAACTGAACTTGATATGGAGCTAAAGTCTTATCCCATATAATTCCATTTTCATCATAATTTTGCTCTATGTAACATGCAAAAACTCTTTCGACTCCAATACCGTAGCTACCCATAATAATTGGGTTCTCTTTTCCCTCTTCATCAAGGAAATTAACTCCGAGAGCTTCCGAATATTTGGTGCCGAGCTTGAATATATGACCTAGTTCAATTGCCTTAAAGACATCGAGACTTTCGCCGCATCGTGTACATTTCTCACCAGATTGAGCAGAGCGAAGATCGAAAAATTTTAATTCAGGCACGTCTCTTTTTACATCTATTCCACCTACGTGGTAATCATTTTTATTAGCACCCGAATAAAGATTATTAGCATTCACCAATCTTAAATCAGCAACAATCTTTCCATTGAATCCAATTGGACCAATAGAACCGGCATCAGCGCCTGTAATCTCTTTTAATTCATCGGGATGACAAGGTCTTACGTTACCGCCGAGTGCATTGCCTAATTTTGTTTCATTTACTTCATCGTTGCCGAGCATCAAAACTAATACCGGTTTATCGTCGTGAATATATACACGGCTCTTAGCGCATTCTTCTTCTGTAATTTTCAAAAAGTCCACGAGTTCATCAATACTATGAACATTGGGAGTCGATATTTCAAAAATTTCTTTGCTTTCTTTATTTCTGATAGCAAGATCAACAATGGATTGAGCGACTTCGATATTAGCTGCGTAGCCGCATTTTTCGCAATAAGCTACCGTATCTTCGCCTGCATCGGATTTCACCATAAATTCTTCCGATTTGCTTCCACCCATTGCACCGCTCGAAGCTCCAACAACAAAATACCTAATTCCGCATCGATCAAATATTTTTCTATAAGCTTTATCTTGTGCGCTGTATGATTTATCAAGTCCCTCTAAAGTAGCATCCAATGAATAAGCATCTTTCATTAAAAATTGTCTTCCTCTAATTACGCCGCTTCTTGGACGAGCTTCGTTTCGGAATTTTGTTTGTATCTGATACCACATTTGTGGTAAATCTTTATATGAAGTTACGGCTCCTTTAGCGTGGAACGCAACGATTTCTTCATGAGTCGGAGCCAATACATAATCACGGTTTTTGAGATGGAAAAGTGTATCGCCGAATGCTTCCACTCTTCCGGTAGCTTCCCAAATCTCTTTTGGATTAAGTGCCGGAAAATGAAATTCCTGTCCGCCAATTGCATTTTGTTCTTCTCGGATGATTTCAGAGATTTTTCTTATTACAAGATATCCGAGCGGAAGAAAAGAATAGATCCCCGCTGAGAGCTGGCGCACCAATCCGGAGCGGATCATTAGGATATGACTTGGTATTACTGCCTCTGCAGGTACTTCCTTTAATGTAGGCACAAAGTATTTACTTAAACGCATAAATTTTTCCGTAATTATAATTGTATTTCTCCCCTTTATTTAAATTGGGGAAATGATAAAGAAATTTAATCCTTAAAATAAGAAATGATGTACTAAATAGCTGTTATTTCCACATTTTTTTAGAGAATAGAATCAAGATTCCATAGATCTCAAGACGGCCAAGAAGCATGACGATACTAAGTACGACTTTACCGGCATGTGTAAGATGTTTATAATTTTCGAATGAACCGACCGATCCAAGTCCGGGACCGGCATTACCCATACATGCCGCAGAACCTGAAAATGCCGATACCACATCTAAACCAAAACCGGTTAAAAATAATGTCGAAATAAATACGATTCCAAGATAAAGAAGTATATAAATAAGATTCATTTCAAGAGCCACATCCGTAACTTTTATCTTATCTACCGAAATATGGAAAACCGCATTTGGATAAATGATATGCTTTATTTTTCTTACAATCGATTTATATAGAATCACAATTCTATCGGTCTTAATTCCACCTGATGTGGAACCGGCACATGCGCATTGAAGTGTAAAATAGATTAGTATCATCTGCGCAAATGGAGACCACACCGAAGAATCCGCAGATGCGAATCCCGTGGATGTGCCAAGCGATAACACCTGAAATGAAGCATAGCGCAATGATTGTATAAATGAATCGTATTGAGAACCATACAGATCAAAAGCAACTATTAGGATGCCGATGATATTGGCAAAGAAATAATATTTTAATACTTCAGAATATTTAATAGCGGAAAAATTTCCGATAGTTATTGCAAAAAGAAGCCCAAAATTCATACCCGCAATAAACATAAAGATCATTATTACTACTTCTGCGGCGGGATTATTAAAAGAGGCGACAGATAAATTTTTTGTAGAAAATCCACCGGTAGCTATTGTAGCAAATGAATGTGTGATTGCATCAAAAAGCGAAAGTCCGCAGATCATTAATGCTAATGTTTCTAAAAAAGTTAATACTACATAAACGCTCGCAATTACTCTTACTGCTTCCTTTGCTCTCATTTTGAATTGCCTTAGTGCGGCAGGGGACATTTCGCTTCTATATAGCACTAAAGAAGCTCCCCCCATCGAAGGAAGAACGGATAAAATAAAAACTATAATTCCAACTCCACCGATCCAATGTGTCGATGCCCGCCAGAAAAGTATTCCGTGCGGAAGTGCCTCGATATTACTTACAACCGTTGCTCCTGTGGTAGTAAATCCAGAAACAGATTCAAAAAGCGCATTACTGAGAGTAAATTCTCTTCCCCATAAAGCATAAGGTGCAGCTCCAAGAATACAGGCAAGCATCCACGAACCCACGACTATCATCATTCCTTCCGAATTACTAATTTCCGCCGTATTTGGTACGAAAATTAATGGAATAATACCCGAAAGGGTACACAATAGTGCGCTAAAAAGTAACTGCGGTACAGCACCATCGCCGTAATATACTGCTACTCCGGTGGAGATGAATAGAAAAATGGAATTTAGCAAAAGCACCATTCCGATATATCTGAATACAACATTAAATCGCATACAAAAATATAGTGTATTTATTTTTATTCATCAAAGTGAGCTTAAATTCTAACTCATATTTCCTTTCGTTTTTGTTATTTTTATTTATTCAATATTTGGGAAAAGATTAAATGGAAAACGAAAAATCCAAAAATAGAATCACCGATATGCCCTCCAAAGAATTTAAGAAATATGGTAATGAGATAATTGAATGGGTAGATGAATATTTATCAGGAATAGAAAAATTTCGTGTTCTACCGGAAGTTAAGCCCGGAGAAATAAAAAAAGAATTGCCGGATTCGATGCCCGATAAAGGGGAATCGTTCGATAAAATCTTTACCGATTTTCAAGAAAAAATATTACCCGGAATTACACATTGGCAGCATCCAAATTTTATGGCGTATTTTAATTCCACTTCCACAGCACCGGGAATATTCGGCGAATTAATCAGCGGCGCATTGAATGCAAATGGAATGCTTTGGAAATCTTCTCCCGCAATAAGCGAACTCGAAAGAGTAACTACCAATTGGTTCAGAGAAGCAGTTGGTTTGTCTAAAGATTTTTGGGGGATTATTTATGATACCGCTTCAATCAGTACAATGCATGCAATAGCTAATGCCCGCGAAAATATATCGGGATATGAGATTAGAGAAAAAGGATTAGTAGGCAGCGGTGTGCCTCCGCTCCGTTTATACACTTCTGAATATGCGCATTCATCTGTTGAAAAAGGAGTTCTCACTTTAGGTCTGGGTCTAGAAGGTACTCGCAAAATTGCAACTGATGAACAATTTAGAATGATTCCGTCCGAACTCGAAAAAGCAATTCAAGAGGATATCACTGCCGGAAATAAGCCGTTCTGTGTGGTTGCAACAGTTGGAACAACTTCCGTTACAAGCATTGATCCGGTAAAAGAGATCGCTGAGATTTGTAAAAAGTACGAGTTATGGCTTCATATAGATGCAGCACATGCGGGTGTAATTGCAATGGTGCCGGGTTATGAATACCTACTTAATGGAGTTGATAAAGCAGATTCTATCGTTATTAATCCGCATAAATGGGGTTTCGTTCCAATGGATTGCAGTTTGTTTTATACTAAGAATCCCGACTTGCTCAAAAAAGCATTTAGTATTGTGCCCGAATATCTTAAAACAAAAGAAGATTCAGAAGTAGAAAACCTAATGGATTACGGTGTTCAATTAGGAAGAAGATTTCGTTCTCTTAAACTTTGGTTTGTTTTGCGTTATTATGGCAAGGAAGGATATATTGAAATTTATAAAGAACATCTTCGTCTCGGTAAACTATTTGAAAAATTTGTTTCTGAGGACGATCGTTTTGAACTAATGGCTCCCGTTACATTAAGCACTATCTGTTTCCGTGGAAAGCCAAACGGTATGAACGATAAGGAACTAAATATATTCAATGATAGTATGATTAACTCAATTAATAATTCAGGTGAACTATTTCTCTCACATACAAAAATTAACGGAAAGTATATTTTACGTCTAGTAGTTTCGGGAATTAGGACGGAAGAAAAGCATGTTTTGAATGCATGGGAAATAATTAAAAGACATTATATGTTGTGTAGTAATTAATAATTAATCATCATTACTAAAAAATTTATGGATTAGCGGAAATGAAAATTATTTTTAAATCAATTTTATTTGCAGCTATTTTTTTAATAATAGCCGCCTGCCAAAAGGAGAATTTAATGGAAAAAGAATTTGCATCATTCCTTAAGGACTACGAATCAAAAGTGATACCACTTTCTAAAGAATCAGCTTTAGCCGATTTCGATGCTTCAATTAGCGGTAAAGAGGAAGACTATAAAAAAGCTGCGGATTTTAGACTCGAACTAACGAAATTTTATTCCGATAAAGAAGCATTTGAAAAACTTAAAAATTTCAAAAAATCGGGCGAAATAAAAGAACCGTTATTAAAACGTCAACTCGATGTAATTTATAATTCTTATGCCGCGAATCAATTGGACGAAAAACTTCTTGAGGAGATAGTTAATCTCTCTTCAAAAGTGGAAAATAAATTTTCTACTTATAGAGCAGAGTTCAACGGAAAAAAATATACCGATAACGAGATAGATGAAATTTTAGAGACATCAAAAAATTCAACCGAGCTAGAAAAAGCATGGAAGGCAAGTAAACAGATCGGTGCCGAAGTTGCTCCCGATATAATAAAATTAGTTAAACTCAGAAACGAGGCGGCCATTAAACTTGGTTATAAAAATTATCATCAAATGAGTCTTACTCTAAGTGAACAGAACGCAGAAGAAATTGAAAAATTATTCGATGAACTCGATTCACTTACGCGAAATGAATTTACTCAACTTAAATCGAGAATCGATGACTATTTATCAAAAAAACTAAACGTTCCAAAAGATAAATTAATGCCATGGCATTATCAGGATAAGTTTTTTCAGCAGGGACCAAAAATTTATGATGTCGATTTCGATGCTTACTATAAGAATAAAGATATAGTAGAGATTACACGGAAGTATTATGATGGGCTTGGACTTAATATTGATGACTTAATAAAGAATAGTGATCTTTATGAAAAAGAGGGAAAGTATCAGCACGCTTATTGCACTAATATCGATCGCCTCGCTGATGTAAGAGTAGTATGCAACGTTAAGCCCAATTATAGATGGATGGGAACAATGATGCACGAATTTGGGCATGCGGTTTATGACAAGTATTTACCGGAAGAATTACCTTGGTCTCTTCGTACTCCGGCTCACACTTTTACAACTGAAGCTATTGCTATGCTATTCGGAAGAATGGCTTCTTCGCCTCAATGGATTTATGACGTAATCGGTATTTCAAGAGAAGAAAAAGAAAAAATAGCCGCTGAAAGTTTTAATGCGCTAAAACTCGAACAGCTTACGTTTTCACGCTGGGTGCAAGTAATGTATCGATTTGAAAAAAGCATGTACGAAAATCCCGATCAAGATTTGAATGCATTATGGTGGCAATTAGTAGAAAAATATCAGATGATAAAAAAACCGGAAGGAAGAGACAATCCCGACTGGGCATCAAAAATTCATGTTGCCCTTTATCCGGCTTACTATCATAATTATATGCTCGGCGAGCTTCTCGCTTCGCAACTTTTCCATTATATAAATAAAGATGTTCTTTTTAATGAAAACGTGGCGGATGCAAGTTTTAATAATTCGGAAGATGTAGGCAATTATTTAATGGAAAATTATTTCAAGCATGGAGCAAAATATCCATGGAATGAAATGATAGAAAAAGCAACAGGCGAAAAACTCACGGCAAAATATTACGCCGACCAATTTGTGAAGTGATAATAATTAGATCGAAGAATAAATTTAATAAACATATTAGTATCTCAATCAATTATTCGTTTGTTTTTATAGCGCAGAAATAATATGACTCGTAAAGAAGCAGAAATTAAATTAAAATCAATTTTTGGTTTTGAAAAATTTTATGATGAACAGTGGAAAACAATCGACCTTTTATTAAAGGGCAATAGAGTACTTTTAATTGAAAAAACGGGTTTTGGTAAATCACTTTGTTACCAATTTCCTGCAATCATTTTTGAGGGATTAACGATTATCTTCTCGCCACTTATAGCATTAATGCGCGATCAGGTTCGAAGTTTGAATGAAAAAGGAATTCAGTCAAGATTTATTAATTCGGAGCAATCTCCGGAAGAAAATAAAACTGTTATTCAAGAGGCTTTAGCCGGAAAAATAAAAATACTTTATATCGCTCCCGAAAGGCAAGAAAACCAAGAATGGATTGAAGCAACACGTAGTATGAAATTATCAATGATTGTTATTGATGAAGCCCATACAATATCTATATGGGGACATGATTTTCGTCCATCGTTTAGAAGAATAATAAATTTAGTAGAACTTCTTCCTAAAGGTCTCCCGGTCTTAGCAACCACTGCTACCGCTACAAAAATAGTTGAAGCGGATGTTCAGACTCAAATTGGAAATAACGTAACTACAATACGTGGAAATTTAATGAGAGAGAATTTCAATCTCTTTGTAATTGAAGTAAGATCAGAGGACGAAAAATTAATTTGGCTCGCAGAAAAGTTAAATAAAATCGAAGGGAATGGAATAATTTATACCGGAACCAGAATCAATACAGAAGTTTATTCAAATTGGTTAAATTTTATGAATATCAGTTGTATTAGATATAATGCCAGATTGGAAGCTGCGGAAAGAAAAGAGATTGAATTGGGATTAATGAATAATAGATGGAAATGTGTTGTAACTACTAATGCATTGGGGATGGGAATTGATAAGCCGGATATCAGATTTATTATTCACACACAAATTCCTGCATCACCTATCCATTATTATCAAGAAATTGGAAGAGCCGGTCGTGATGGGAAACCGGCAAATATTATTCTCTTTTTCAATTCGACGAAAGATGATAGGAATATTTTTGAAGATTCTAAACTTCAACTAGCTTTTATTGAAGGTTCAAGACCCTCGATTGCGGAATACGAAAACGTAATTACTACTTTAAAAAATGAATTGCTATCACAAACAGAACTATATAAAAAAACAAACCTTAATAAAAATAAAATTAATGTCATTAAAGCTGATTTAATCGATCAAAAAATAATTAAAGAAGTTAATAATCAAGGAAAGAAAAAATATCAGTATCAGCATAACGCTCCTCCTCTTAATTCTGAAATATTCCGGAAATTAAGAGAAAAAAAATTAAAGGAATTAGAAGATATGATTTGTTATGTCAATACAAAAAATTCAAGAATGGATTATCTTTGTAGTTACTTAGGCGATACGAATATAAATGGTTTGAAAAATTGTGATAACACGAATTATAATAAACGTATTTTTAAAGGCAATAAAGAAATTGAAACAAAATTAGAAGAATTCAGAGAATCTAATTTTCCTGAATTAATTATTAAAGAAAATAATGTGGGAATTAGTATTGGAGTTGCTGCTTCATATTATGGAGATACAAATGTCGGTAAAACTATTCATAAATGTAAATACGAAAACGGCGGTGATTTCCCCGATTATTTATTAGAATTAACTTTAAAAGCATTCAGAAAAAAATATGGAACGCAAAAATATGATTACATTTGCTATATTCCACCAACAGAATCAGGGGAACTGGTGAAAAATTTTGTTATAAAACTGGGAGAAGCATTAAAGATTCCGATTACACATAAATTGCAAAAAACAAAACACACAAACCCCCAAAAAGTATTTAAAAATATCGATTTGAAAAAAGACAACGTTCGAAATGTATTTAAGTATGAACAACCTTCAGAAATCGACAATAAATCAATTATTATTTTTGATGATATTTGGGATAGCGGAGCTACTATAAAAGAAGTTAGAAAATTATTAATTAATCTTAATGCAAAAACTATTACATCATTAGTAATTGCCAAAACAGTTGGCGGAGATATTTAAAAAATTATTATGAAACAAGAATTAGCATATTGGATGGCTTTAGCTCATCTTCCAAAACTTACTACAAAACTTAAAAATGAATTAATTGTAAAAATCTTTTATGATAAGAAAACTATTATAGAATTTTTTCAGTTCGATAGAGAAATATTAAAAAATAAATATCTTCTTAACGATAACGAAATTGAATTATTAGAAGAATCAAAAAAGCAACTTCCTAATTATGCGTTTATGGTAGAAGATTTACTTGAGCAAGGATATGATATTATACCTATTAATTCGGAGGACTATCCTACAACCCTAAAGAACAATTTAAAACGAACTTATTCTCCTCCTCTAATTTATTCAAAAGGAAATAAACAGCTTTTTAAGGAAAAATCAGTAGCTATAGTAGGTTCGAGAGATGCCTCAGAAATATCCTTGAATTTTACTGATAAAATCGCCTTAGAAGCCAGCAAAAATTTTAAGGTTGTCGTTAGCGGTTTTGCTAAAGGAGTTGATAAGCAGGCATTAGATTCTTCACTGAAATATATTGGACAAAGTATCATAGTGCTTCCACAAGGAATAATGACATTCGATTCGGGCTTTAAAAAATATCACAAACAGATAGTAGATGGGAATGTAATTGTATTAAGCACTTTTTTTCCTAAGGCTCCTTGGAGTGTTAAATTAGCCATGGCAAGGAATCCAATTATATATGGATTAGCGGAAGAAATTTATGTAGCTGAATCAAGTGAAAAAGGAGGTACCTGGTCAGGTGTAATTGATGGTCTTCGAAAAGGGAGAAAGATATATGTTCGTAAACCCGAATTAAATGAACCGAATGCTAATAATATCTTAATTGAAAAAGGTGCTTTGCCGGTTGATTCTTTAGGTAAACTTATTGAACCGGTATTATATGAAGAGCAAAATGAAGATATTCGTTTTATTTCGGAACCCCAAAAAAACCTATCTAATAATATAATTTATGACCTACTGATTCACGGCGAATATTCATCGAAAGAAATTATAAGAAAATTAAAGTTAGAGATGGATTCTAAAAAACTAACTAAAATGCTTAAAGAAGATCAAGAAGTAAAAACAATTGATGGCAAACCAATAAAATTTACAATGAAGAGCAACGAAGATTTATCTTTATTCTAAAAAGAAAACCCACCTGAAACGGCGGCTTTTTTTGTATTATCGAAAGAGTCTATATTATTCAATAAATATTTATGCAAATCTTTTCCAACCGGAAACTGTGATCTGAATTCTCGAATGTGCTGTATGAGTAAATCAGGGTTATCTTTACATTCGTTCCAGAAGTGGTATAGATTTTCATATATATCATTTATCCAAAAACTTTTATCCGGGTATAATTGTTTTAGATATACAAATAATGAACCTCCACCAACAAATGGTTCTCTATACTCGGAAAATTCCGGTATCAATTTTGAAATTTGAGGAATCGCTTTGCTTCATTGAAAAGCTTATTAATAATAAGAGTAACTTCCCTATACATTTAGGGAAGTTACTCACAAAAGAAATTACTATATATCAAACCAATAGGAGAATTTTACCATAAAGACATCGTTGCCATCAGCTTTAATTAAATCCTTAAAATCTCTTTTCAATTGGAAGTCGCCTGCATTTGCATAATCTGCTTGTTCGTGCGACCATACAAAATAGAATACCGATCCGGGCATTACTTCCCATCTTAAAACGGCATTGCCTCTAAGCGATTTGAAATTAAAATTGGGATTTCCAAATGTAAATTTCTCGGCAGATCCTGCTCCATCCGGATCCACTTCATAACTATCATCTTCTTTATTATAATTTATTGTCGATCCATTAGTACCATAAATTGTGTAATCTTTTGTACGAGGAGCATTGAGTTCATTAAAATTATTATACTTTCCTACCGCCAAAAGTGGCTGCATAAAAAGCTGCAAACTAAGTGTAGGTGTAAAAGTCCAGCTCAAACGAATATTAGCCGAAAGAGTTTTCTGTTCGATTCTACCAAAAACATATCGTGTATTATATGTTCTTACGGCAGTGGGATCTTCAAAATTACCAACCCATTGATTATTATCATTAGTAATGGATAGCTGTGGACCGATACTAAAATTGATCTGTGAATTTGGTTTCCATTCAATATCAAATCCGGTTTCCCAATAAACATTTTCTAATTTATCATGCGATATTGATCCAAAAATACCAGCAATTATTTTTTCGCGGCTATCGGAACTAATAGAACTGCTGAAGCTATATCCGGCGGGTGAAAGCGATAAAACTCCGCCTCTAGTATAATTTCTATTCAGAGTTTCGAAACTATAGTTTGCTCCTAAATGTAAGCTATAATAATTCATAAAAGTATAATTGCTATTTAGCCATACAAAATTAGAAATTGAATTTCCTTCAAAATCATAAGAGCGAGCATGTGAAAAGTAAATTTGTTTTCTGCGAAAGAATCCATCGGGTTCATACCATCTATATCCTAGTACTATATGCCCATTGATTCTATCCGCCATCCATTGCGAACCCAGATCACTCTGCTCGAAGCCGGGAGATACTGCACCAAGAGCAATATTAGTATAAAAGTTTCCCTGCTGTTTATTAAGCATAATTCTTCCGTAATATCCACTCATTGAAGTGATATTAGGATCATAAGTAGCATAAGTGGCGTCAGGACGTTGGAAATAACGATAAGGACGTTTTTGTACGCGCTGCATAAATTCTTTAGTACCATGAAGGTAAGTGCCTGCAAATGCTGCGGCGAGTGCATAAGTTTTATCTTCATCTAGCATTGTAAAAGCATCCAATCCGAAAGCAAAGGCATTCTTTGCCGATAATTCTTTCATCAAAGGGGAATCGGTACTTCTGTTTACGCTTGTAGCCATTATTCCAAGTCCCTGATTTCCTTCATTATATTCCTGTTTTAATCTTAGAACACCGAAATGCGTAAGCGGTTCAATCTCTTCGCTTGTTCTTATTCCATCATTCCAAAGAGTACCATAGGTTCTCTCAGTAACGGCACTTATTGCTCCAATAGAGGTTGATTCATTAATTTTTCCGGTTAGTTTTGCAGCTCCTAATATTCTGGTTTCGGAAGGTACATCGGCATATTGATTATCTGATAAGTATCCACGAGGAGACGCACCGATTCTTCGTGAATAGAATAAATTGGGCCAACCAAAATTGAATCCCCAATTATTATTTATTCCTCCAATTCCGAAATTGAACATATTAAAACCTTCCATAAAAAATGGTCGCTTTTCTTCATAAAAAGTTTCAAATGCGGATAGATTTACAACTGCGGGATCTACTTCCACCTGCCCGAAATCGGGATTAAATGTAGCATCTAAATTAAGGTTACTACCAATACCTATTTTTACATCCGCCCCTAAAGAAGTCTTATATTGGTTGCTTTTATAAAACGGATCGTTTTCATCATGAACTAAGTAAGATGCCTTTTGAACCACATAAGGAAGCACTTCAAAACGTTGTTTAGGTTTTATTCCGGTTAAACCATCCATAAGAGCGAATCGAGATACAAATCCACTTTCTGCTTTTGGAACCATAACAAAATAAGATCTCTCTTTGTTACGTTGAATGCTTCTCGAAAAATTAACACCCCAGCTCATATTATCCGAGGCATTAAATCGTAATTGGGAAAAAGGGATTCTCATTTCCACCGACCATCCATCAGAATCAATTGAAGTTTTTGCCTGCCAAATTCCATCCCAAGACCAATCATCCCAACTATCATTAAATAGTACTCCATCGACTAATGTCCCCCCGGCATTAACCTCAAAGAAGTACCCTGTGTTTTTATCATTATAAGGATCGACAAAAAACATAAACCAATCGGAATCAAAATAAGAATCCTTTCGTCCTAAATTTGCATCAATTTTATCGGGTTCAGAATCTTTCAATTTCGCACCTACATAAATATAAGTATCGTCATAAACCACCCAAACTTTTGTTTCTTCGGATGCAGGATTTCCTTCATTTGGGTCTTTCTGTGTAAATCCTGTTATCGGCTCTTGAAGCCATATCGGTTCATCCAATTTTCCATCAAAATTAATTGTTTGGTTTGTGAGCTTAAATGCGGATATTGTTTTTTGCTGGCTCGATCCTCTTCCGCCTGCATAAGAATCTACTATAAATAGTAAACAACAAATTAGTATTAGTTTTTTCATAAATTAGTTTCTCCCCCAATCCAATAATATTCTTGTTATGTAATTAGACTAACGAGAGAAAAAAAGGTTGCTTTAAAAATAAAAACCCCGCAATTTTTTTGCAGGGTTTTTTTAGATGCTTTCAATATAAGAATATGATTATTTATCTTTTTTTCCGTTACCAAGATTCTTAAGACCGTCAAAATCGAATTTTGTAGAAATCTTGCCGATAGTATCAAGATTAATATCTCCGACAACATTAATAAAAGAAACTTTATTATTCATTCCAAGAGACATTACAGCCATGCCTGAATAATTTCCTTTGCCGTCCGATTTCATATAAACATTTGCTGCTCCGCCTTTAGATTTTGATTTTACGATTCTCTCCCATTTACTATTAGTAAATGATTTATCGAGTTCATCAAGCTTCGATTCAAAATCATGTTTATTATTAATGGTTAATTCGTATTCAACTACTTTTACCAGTTTGAGTGCATTAAGTAATTGATTAACGCCTTCTTCATCTCCAGCCATTTTGGCTGCCATTTTCAATAGTGGTTCTTCAATTTCCACTTGTGTTACGGGATCGCTTTTAGCGATAGAAGTCATATCACCGAAATTATAGTAACCCGCCATTTTTGTATAGTCTGTCTGCTGTGCATTTACAGATAACACACTAAAAAATAGAAAAGCTAATAATGCTATTACATTTGTTTTCATTGTTTGTTCTCCTTTAATAAGATATTATTTATTATTCCTAAACTTTCGTTTATTGGTGAAGCAATTTTTTCTTTAATTACATCGTTCTGTAAATGAGTGCTTGCATCGTTTAATATAGTACTTACAAGATATAATGCTTCGTGTGCGTCTTTATTTGCCTCGGCAATTTGTTGATTTGAATATTCATTATGATCTAGATCTCTATTTTGAAAAATCGAAACAGTTATAGAAACCAATATCAATACAGAGAAAGCCAAAACCAATGCCGGTTTGCGAATAAATACGGAATACAGATCATTCCAAAATTTTGGCTGCTTTTCTTTATCGATATTTAGTTTTCTCATTACTTCTTCGATCGATGAATCAGGGAATTCTTCTAATTCAATCGAATGGATTTCCTCTGCTGTATTCTTATATTCACTCAATAATTCTTTCACGTTGTCATATTTTGAAGCGAGATAATTAATTTTAATTTTATCGAGGAATCCGGCATCTTTATAAGCAACCGAAATGATCTTTTCTAATAACTGATCATCTATTTTATAATTATTGTGATTCATACTTTTTTAATTCCTCCTGCAGTTTTTTTCTTGCTCTAAATAGATTCACCTTAACGTTATTTATCGGTATTTCGAGCGCAGTACTAATTTCTATATATTTCAATCCCTGCATTTCGTGCAGCACGAAAACACTTTTGAGATTTTCGGGCAATTTCTCTATCGCTTCATTTATTTTTTGCTTTGCAATTTTCATCTGCATTACCAAATATGGGTTGCTTTGTGAATTTTCATCATTGAGTGTTTCTTCAATTTCTTCAGTAATTTCCAATTCTCTATTAACTAATAAACTTCTTTTCCTTAAAAAATCGATGCAAAGATTATGAGTAATGCGCATTATATAAGATTTAGCCGCCGCATAATTAAATTTATCGATGTTGTTCCAAATCCTTATTAATACTTCCTGCGTTGCGTCATCGGCATCCATTCTGTTTCTTAGCATATACATCGAGTATGTATAAATATTGTTCTTAAATTGCTTTACCAGCAGGTTATATTTAATAGTCTTATTATTCATAATCTCTAATATAAAGACGAAATCAGATACAAAAATGTTACAAAATTAATTTTGTTTATTTTGAGGGTATAGAAAAAGTCCTTCGGAATGATTATTATTCTTAATCATATCGGAATAAAAATGAATGAAAAAAAGATAGAAAAGATATTTCAAAATTCAGCATGTAGAAATGAATTATTCGATGCTTTTAGCGAAGCAATAAAAAGCGGAATTAGAAATACAGAATTATATAAAATACTACTAGCCAATCCCGCTTTATCCCCAGATGAATTAGAGATGTATTCGAAAGAACTCGTAAAAAATCTTAAAGGAAACGAGTATGATTTCTATTTGTGGACGGGTCAAATCTTTGAAATGGGAATTGCCGGAGTTTCTGCACACGATAAAGCATTTGATTATTATTGCAAAGCGAGTTTAATAAATCCCACCGATGAAGAACCATTGGTTAAAATCCTTCGTCTTTATAATTACGATTATCATTATGCTATTAATAATTCTATTGAAGAAATAGTTGAGAAAAGAGTTCAGTTTGTTAATAAAAAAAGTATAATCTTCTCTTTATTGGCGGATCATTTTAAAGCAAGGGGGGATATGCTAAAATCCACTGAGTACAGAGCTCTCGCCGAGCTTTCTGCTTCACGGGAATAGAGTTTAAAAATAATATCCAGCGGTAAAATAAAAATAAACGGGACCTTTAACGAGTGTATTTTTTTTGAAAACATCACTAAAATAAAAACTTCTGCCGACTGAAAATTCCGCCGGACCTATCGGAGAATCAATTGCAATGGTAGCACCCACACCATGGCGGAGATCTTTAAATCGTATTGCTTCTTTTTTTGCCCAAATAGATCCAAGATCATATCTGAACTTAAAATAAGTATCAAATAAAATTTTGAATGGAAGTTTGTATCTATATTCTGCAGATGACGAAAAAATTTGTCTTCCTCTGAATTCATTATTGCGAAGACCGAAGAATGAATTTTGTCCGCCTAAAGAAAAATTTTGACTTAATGGTAAAGTCTCATCTGCGAATCCTGCAATGAACCGAAAATTAAAATTATGTCGTGGAGCAAGGTCTAAATAATTTTTATAATCAAAAAGAACTTTTGTATATCCAATATCTCCTCCTAAGGCGGTTTGTGCTGTTTCATAGTAACTATTAATTAGAAAACCGCTTTTCGGGAATGGATATTCATTTTGAGAATCAATTACTAATGATACACGAACGCTTGATATATCTACGGAATAATTTGGTCCGGGATAATCGAATTTACTTTTTATTTTGTCATTTTGATATCGTCCTTCAAAAAGCAAACTTCCGAACTTACCTGTTTGTGCACCTATTCCGAATGAACCGCCATAATTTATTTGTCGATATTCTCCTGTTTTACTTCTTCTAAATTGATTGAACGGAACATCGGGATCATTTTGATAAACGCTGACATCGTCAAATTGATAAAAGCCTCGTATCTTATAAGTCAGATAGGAATTAAATATACGGTTTGATTTATGTTCTAAAATATAAGACCGATTTCTCAATCCACCAGAGATAATTGCTCCAAACTCTGTTGCAGAACCAAATAAATTTTCGTCTCTTATATCAAATGACATTTGAGTTAAATATTCATTATCGATTCTAAGTCCAAACCTTAATACCGCTGATGGTCTTTCAGATACTATTATATATAGTTCATTGCGATTATCTTTGTCTCTTATCTGCAATTCAATTTTATCAAATAAATTAGTACTGCCAAGACTAACAAGAGCATTTTTAATTGCATTATAATTGAAAAAATCACCTTTGTTAAAATTAAATTCTCTTGTAATAATTTTAGGATTGGTTTTAGAATTGCCCATCACTACTATATCATCAATCAAACCCTCGTTTATCTTTACTTTTAAAATACCCCCAGTAGAATCGAATTCCACTGATTGAATATCGGCAAGAAGGTATCCGGTGGATTTATACATTTTTAGAAATCTGATTAAAGAGTCTAATACTTTTGTAGAATTGAATGGAGTATGGAGAAGATCAATGAATGCAGAATCTCCTTTTGACTGCGAAATTTGTGTTAAACCAATTAATTCAATTTCATTTATTATTGGTTTTTCTTGATAATTTATTTTAATGAATTTTTTATTATCTAATGTAGATATCGAAATATTTGCGTCTTCGAGATCATATTTATCAATGAGTAGATAAAGCTCATAAAGAAGGTCTTTAGAATTTATATTTGGTATATTTTTAATTTTTTCAAAGAGTTCTTTTTCGTATTTATTCGGATTATCAGAAAGCGAAATATTCGATAAATTAATTTCGGGTAATGAAATAGATTGATTAAATAGTTCTTTGAATTTTTTTATTAAAGTTTCTTTTTTCTCTTCCGCAGCATTATATCCTAAATTGATCACATTTTTCAACGTGTCAAAATCGTTATTCTTAAGATTCCCGAGTTCTGGTTGAATTACAATATCTGCTTTTTCTAGCTGTTGATTATTAATAAGCTGCATTGGGATACTTACTAATTGATCTGCCACAACCCAGGGAAAAACTAATTCTTTCTCTTCATATAAAGGGCTTGATGCATCTGAAGCTA
>CALDDL010000053.1 GCA_937936675.1 uncultured bacterium | reverse complement strand
AAAAATAATAATGGTCTTAAAACAAAAGCAAATGATTACATTACTCCGGTTGGAGATTATAGAGTTTGCAAAATTCAAGATGATTCACAATATTATAAGCTGATTTTGATAAATTACCCGAATGAAAAGGATGCGGGTGAAGCATTAAAAAGAGGTTTAATTGATGAGAAAGCCTACAAAAAAATTTTTGATGCAAATAAAAAGGGGATATGTCCGGAGTTTGATTCAGTCTTAGGAGGCAATATTAGTATTCATGGATTAGGTGAATATGATTTTATTTTCAAGAATCTCCCGTTTAGTTTTAATTGGACAGATGGATCAATTGCATTAAACAATTCTGATATACAAGAACTTGTAGAAGTCTTAAAAATAGGTACATCCATAAAAATAAAGTACTAGAAAATTGAAAACAAAAATTCTATTAATAATATTACTAATAAATATTCCATTAATTGCTCAGCAATTAGGCGATAATATTAGGTATGAATTAGATGGAGTTTTATTCCATGGAAATTCCACAATTCCTACCGGCGAGCTTGAGCAAGTTGTCCTTTCTAAAGAATCTCCCAATTGGTTATCAAAGTTTATAAATTCCTTTACAAGTTTCGGTGCCTCCGCGACATATTTTGATTCGTTATTAATTCCGACAGATGTTAGTATTATTAAAGACTATTATAAATCGAAGGGATTTTTTAAGACTCGAGTTTTCCCAAAATATGAATTAGACAGAGAAGATAAATCTGCGGTATTAATTTATAATATACAAGAAAAAGAGAGAGCTAGCTTTAGGAGCTTTAATTTTACAGGTTTAGATTCTGTGCCGGACGAAGTAAAAAAGAAAATATCAGATTATATTAAAACAGATACATCACAAAATTTCATAAATACTTATGTAGAAGAAAAGAAAAATTATGCCATTAATTATTTGAAAAATAATGGTTATATGATGGCAAAAGTTGATCCGCCGATTGTTTATATAGATACTTTAATAAATAAAGTAGATTTAGAAATTAATTTTTATACAGGGAATAGATATAAAATAAGTGAAATTAGGACAGTAAGAAGAGGTCCCGGAAAAGATTTGGTAGAAGATGAACTCCTAAAAAAGTTAGTCAATATTAAGCAATGGCAGTATTATAGCAGTTATGAATTACAAAGGGGACAGGTTCGCCTTTATAGGTCAAATTTATTTACTTCAGCTTTAGTAAATGCCGAGATAAATGATACATCAGGGAATCAAGTTCCGATCTTAATAAGTGCCGATATAGGTTTAATGAATGAACTATCGCCGGAAATTATTATGAATAATGAAGACGATCAATTTAATCTTGGTTTAAGCGCAAATTATACTCGTAAAAATTTTCTGGGTGATGCAAGAAAATTCTCGGTAGGTGCATCGGTAGCAGCTCAAAATTTTACTGAATTTATTAAGAATCCGTCATTTGCCGATTCTTCAATTTATGGATATACAGATACTAGGATAGGAATAGAACAACCGTTTATATTCGGCGAACCAATAAATACAAAATTCGAGACGTATGTAACTTTCCAAAAAAGAAAGGCTGAATATAATTCATTTCTATATGGCGGTAAATTAAGTTTTGATTTTGAAGTGCCTCAATATATTTATCTAACGGGATTAAATGCATACCTGAATGTCGAACGCTCTGAATATGATTATAGACTAAGTTATATAAAGAAAAGTTTCCACTCCTATTTATCAAATTTTTTCCCTCAAGATAATTTAGATTCTTTAATGTCAGAAATATTTGATGGTGCTTCCGAGGATGATTTCAGGTCGCGCTCAACAAATATGCTAATAGGAGTAAATCTAATTACAAATAAATCAAACGATTTTTTCTTTCCTACAAGAGGATTTTTAAGTGTAATTAATATTGAAGATGGAAATTCGATTCCATATTTAATTACAAAAATAGCAGGAAATCAATTGGATGTTCCGAGTTATATAAAAATCCAATCGACCACTTCGGTTTATTTGCCTTTTTATAGCGATAAAGAAGATGCTTTTGCCGTTAAATTAAGGTTAGGTCAGATTTTTACTTACTCGGGAGATAAATCAGAAATTCCATTGAATCAAAGATTTTATGCGGGAGGAAGCAATTCGGTTAGAGGTTGGGCATCGAGAGAATTAGTTCCGCTTACTCCGATATTCAATTTAACTTCAACAAACTTAGATCAGATAGAAGCATTCTTAATAAGAAGAACAATACCGGGAGGATTTTTCTTATTTGAGGGCTCGATTGAAACAAGAAATAGATTAATTGGACAAATCGGCTCGGCTCTTTTTATTGATTATGGAAATACATGGAATGATTATTCTGAATTTAGGTTTGATCAAGTGGCAGTAGCTATTGGGTTCGGTATAAGATATTATTCTGATTTTGCGCCAATAAGAATCGATTTTGGATTTAAGGCGTATGATCCCGATGATTCGAGAGCTTTTTATAAAAAACGATTCTTTGGAGAACTCCTTCAATTTCATGTTGGCATCGGTGAAGCATTTTAATGATTTAAATTAATAGATTTCTCTTTCCCGAAATAAAATAGTAAATTTAAAATCACTCTTTTTTGAGGTTCTATGATATCAAGTATGACCGGTTATGGCAAATCGGTGGTTCAGGAAAATGGTACGTTAGTTGAGACAGAAATAAAAAGTCTTAATAATAGGTTTTTAGATTTATCGATTAAGCTACCGAAAAACTTATATAATAAAGAATTGGAAATTCGAGAGAAGGTAAAAAGCAGAATTTCTCGCGGGAAGATCTATCTAACAATTACGGTAACGAAAGAAGGAATTGAACAGAAATTTGCTCCATATAATTCCGAAGGAGTAAAGTACGCACTTGATGTATTAAAAGAAGTGAAGAAAACTGCCGGATTGACAAATGAAATTACTCTTACGGATTTATTGAATTTTCAGACGCTATTCTTTGATGATAATGGTACTCAAGATAATGATGATATCGAATTAGTGCTTCAATCAATTGGAGAAGCAATAATCGATCTTGAAAAAATGCGTAAAGATGAAGGTGCAGAACTACAAAAAGATTTAACTAATAGGATTAATTTAATCAGTGAGTATTTAACAAAGATTGAGTCTCAGGTAAAAAATAATACTGCAGAATATTTTAATAGAATAAAAGAAAGAGCCAAAGTATTATTTACTGATTTGGCAGAATATCCGGATAGGTTAAGTGCTGAATTGGCATTAATTACAGAGAGATATGACGTTACCGAGGAATGTGTGAGATTGAGAAGCCACTTGAAAATGTTTGGAGATACATTAACCAAATCTGATGATGCAGGAAGAAGATTAAATTTTATAGTACAAGAAATGAATAGAGAAGCGAATACAATAAATAGTAAATCAATATCATCGGATGTATCGCACTTAGGAATAATGATAAAAGAAGAATTAGAAAAAATAAGAGAACAAATACAAAATATTGAGTAAGACTTGAAAAAAGGCAGATTATTCGTTTTCTCTGCGCCAAGCGGTTCAGGTAAAACAACTATTGTAAAAGCTGTAATGGCAGAATATAAAGATTTAGTTTTTTCGATATCAGCTACCACACGTTCTAGCCGGCTGAATGAAAAAGATGGTATAGATTATTTTTTCCTCGATGAAAAAAGATTCAAAGAATTAATTGAGAAAAATGAATTTATTGAATGGGAGCGATTTTACGATTATTATTATGGAACTTTAAGGAGTTTTGTAGAATCAAATATAAATAATGGTAAGTCTCTAGTTCTGGAAGTGGATGTTAAAGGAGCATTGAAGATAAAAAATGAATATCCTAATTCAGTATTAATATTTATAGCACCTCCGGGAATTGAAGAATTAAAGAAACGGCTTACACTAAGGAATACTGAATCTGAAGAAGATTTTCATAAAAGAATCGAAAGAGCAGAATTAGAATTATCATTTAGAGATAAGTTTGATTATGTTATTTTGAATCATGATTTAAAATCTGCCAAACAAAATGTTTTAGAAATAATAGAAAAAGAAATAAATAAGGAGTAATAAAATGGCTATAACACCACAAGATTTATCGGTGATAAAAAGCAGAGTATCAAATTTATATGAAGCAATAATAGTAGCGGCAAGAAAAGCCAGAAAAATAAATGATGATACAAGAACTGAATTTTCCAAAGCACTTGGAGACGTAACAACAAAACTGGACGATGATCATGAAGAGAGAGAAAATCCGGAACAATTAAAACTATCGCTTGAATTTGAAAGAAAAGAGAAACCACATATCGAAGCAATTCATGAATTAGTAAAAGATGGAATTGAATATCGTTATAAAAACGAAAAATAGTATCTAATAAAATGTCTGAATCATTAGAGAAATTTATTATAGAAGCGATAAAAGATCAAAGAGAAATTTTCGGTGATTTTTTATTTGATAATATTGATATAAGAATTGAAAAGAAGAAATCAAGCTCCGATTTGGGAATGAATATGAAAAATAAATTATCTTCAAGTACAATTGATGAGAGTTATAGAGAGTCTGTTTCGATAGAAGAACTGTATGAGAAAATTCATAATTGTGTAGAATGCCCATTAGGCGAAAC
>CALDDL010000052.1 GCA_937936675.1 uncultured bacterium | reverse complement strand
ACCAATGAAAGTAGCTCGATGAACATTTTCGATTATTAATGCATTTACAATTGCGGCAGAAGCTTTTGAAGAGACCCACCAGCCAATACTAAAAATAAAGAGTGCTAATATTATCTTTGGAATGAATAGAACTCCATGCTCAATCAATCTCGAAAGTACTATAAGATTTAGGGCTACTAATGCAGAGTTGAGAAATATTAAAAAGATTAATACGAAAAATATATTCCCTATTAAATTGTAAATCGAAAACCTAACGTCAGCTTTAGAAAGTTCATTTTTCCACCGAAAGCGGGCGAGTAATTTCTCAAATCGTAAAACTACTAATACCTGAATAACTACACGCTTGATAAACCAGGCTAAAAACCAGCCGATTATTATTAAAAGTAAACCGGCGATTAAGTTCGGAAGATATGCTATTATTGTCTTCCATAAATTATAAAACAAATTATCAAAATTTGTATCCATTTTATTCTCCGGGTGCTTTAATTGGTTTCATTAATAATTTCCAGAAAGGTTCTCTTTCTTCATATTCTTTTACCCATATAACTGGGCAGGCTGATTGTTCAGTTATCTCCTGAGTAAGTGATCTGCCTAAAAGCAATTCAAACATATCTCCGCTTCTTCCACCCATTAATATCAGGTCGGCAGTTTGAGATTCTTTTACAACGCTATTCAATATATCTTCATTATGAATTAATTTTATTTCTGCTTCAAATCCTCTTCCGGCTATTAATTCTTTGAGTTCAGTTTCATGTTTTATGCGGTCTTCATTGCTTAAATTTGGTTCGAATACCATAATAAACTTCAATTTACATCCGAAATACTCTGCAAGTATTGGAGCAATTTCAACTGCAAAATCAGTATGTATATTATGATTATATGGAATTAATATTGTCTTTATTTTCTCGGGATTCAATTCACCGTGAAGTATTGCTATCTCGCATGGTGCTTTTGCTATTACGCTATCGATAATTGATGAAAAATACCTCTGGAAAAAGCTTGGATGTTTTTCTCTTCCCACTATAATAAAATTGCATTCATTTTCTATCGCGGTACTTACGATTCCTTGCGAAATTCTATGAGCTACATTAATTATAGTTCTAAAAGGAGTATCGGTTTCAGAGAAAACCGATTCTGCTTTTTGGAATAGAGAATTAGCTCTTTCATTTTCTGCTTCTTGTGCTACAAGTGGCACTCCTTCTTTTACTTCATTTACATTCAGTAATATTATCTCAGCACTATTTTTCTTAGCTAAAGCATTTGCAATGCTCGCTAAACCTACCACACTTTTTTGATTAGCTAATGGAACAAGTATTCGATAAATCTTGCTTTCCAAGTCCTGAAGAGTTCTTGTTTTCCTTATATGCTGAACTTCTCTATCGGCTGCATAATATTTATATACAAAGAGTCCAACCGCTACCCATACAGCAGTTACAATCCATGCAGTGGGGCTATAACTAAACATATATCCTGCAAGGAATAGAAGAAATAGTATCCCTGCTATCGTAACGTAAGGGAATAATGGAGTAAAGAATCCTCGATCTAGATCAGGTCTCTTTTTGCGCAATCGTATTAATGTAATATTGACCTGCATAAATAGTAGAAGAAACATGATGTCTGCTGCGCTTGCTACATCTTCAATCGGCAATGATAGTGCCATTGTAACTACTATGATCAAAGAAAATATTATCGAGTAGTGAGGTGTAAAATTATTCTTATGAACTTTTCCAAAAAACGATGGAAAATTCCTGTCTCTACCCATTGCAAAAGCAACTCGAGATGAAGAATAGATCGTTGCATTTAATGCCGACATAGTAGAAATCACACCACCAATTAAAAGCATTATTCCGCCTCCAACAAAGAAGTGCGATGCCACTTGAACTAGTGCGGTTTCTTTGTGTGATGCTAAATAATCCCATGGTGTCATTGTCCCCGATTCCACAGTCGCTAATGATACTACAGCAATCAATAGATAAATTGGTATTACTATTAATAATGATAAAAATACGGCACGAGGGATATTCTTCTTAGGATTTTTTATTTCTTCCGAGCATTGTGAAATCACTTCAAAACCTTGGAACGCAATAAAAGTCAATCCCATTGCCTTGAATACTCCATCCCAACCATTCGGCATAAATGGGGTGAATGCTGTGATGATGTCAGTTTTTCCAAACATAAGATTTAAGCCAAAACCGATAAAAATAAAAAGGATCACAATTTTCGCAATTGTAACAAAATTACCGACTTTGCCTGTCTCTGATGCACCTCTGAAATTAACATACGCAAAAACTACTGCTGTTATTGCTGCGAGTATCTTTTGCGGTGAAAAGAATCCCCATTGTG
>CALDDL010000051.1 GCA_937936675.1 uncultured bacterium | reverse complement strand
GGAATCGAAGAACATAATAATTATGCCCTTGATTATTTGAATGCAACAGAATGGATTAAGAAGAATCTTCCTCATGCAAGAATTTCGGGAGGCGTAAGTAATCTTTCATTCTCATTTAGAGGTAATGAAAATGTGCGTGAGGCAATGCACTCCGCTTTTCTTTATTATGCCGTGAAAGCAGGTATGGATATGGGGATTGTCAATGCGGGACAGTTAACGGTATATGAAGAAATTAATAAAGATTTATTAAAATTAGTCGAAGATGTAATACTCAATAGATGCAATGAAGCCACCGAAAAATTAACCGAATATGCAAATCAGAATTTATCAAGCGAGAAAGTAAAAGCTGAAGAATCGCTATGGCGCTCTCTTCCGCTGGAAGAAAGAATTTCGCATTCATTAGTAAAAGGGATCACCGAGTTTATTGATATTGATATTAATGAAGCAATTAAAAAATACCCTAAACCGCTTGATATAATCGAAGGACCTTTAATGGCGGGCATGGGAGTGGTCGGTGATCTTTTCGGCGCAGGGAAAATGTTCCTTCCGCAAGTGGTTAAGTCCGCTAGAGTTATGAAAAAAGCAGTTGCCATTATCACTCCATATATTGAATTAGATAAGAATTCCGAAACTACTTCTGCGGGCACTATATTGCTTGCTACTGTTAAAGGTGATGTTCACGATATCGGGAAAAATATCGTTGGTGTAGTTCTTAGCTGTAATGGATTTAAGATTATCGATCTTGGAGTAATGGTTAATTCAAATGTAATATTAGAATCGGCACGAATCTATAAAGTGGATGCAGTTGGTTTGAGCGGTCTTATTACCCCGTCATTAGACGAGATGGTTCACGTAGCCAAAGAGATGGAGCGTGAAGGTTTCACTATTCCACTTTTAATCGGAGGAGCTACTACTTCAAGAGTTCATACTGCCGTAAAGATTGCCCCGAAGTATTCTAATACTGCAGTTCACGTATTAGATGCTTCTAAGAGTGTAGGGGTAATCAGTAATCTATTAAACGCAAAAACAAACAAAGAATTTTCTAAAGCAATTGCAGAAGATTATGAAAAATTAAGAGAAGACCATTATAAGAAAAATATTGCAAGAGATTATATTACTTTAGATGCGGCTCGCAAAAATAAATTAAAAATTGATTGGTGGAATTATACACCTCCACAACCAAATTCTATCGGAGTATTTAATTTCAATAATTATCCATTAGAAGAGATTAAAAAATATATCGATTGGTCTCCGTTCTTTCATGTATGGGAATTGAAAGGAAAATATCCGGCAATATTGCAAAGCGAAAAATATGGAGATGAGCCGCAAAAATTATTTGACAATGCAAATCATCTTCTCGATAGAATCATTAATGATAAACTCTTGACTGCAAATGGAATGGCTGCCTTATTCCCTGCTAATTCTATCGGAGATGATATAGAGGTGTATTCAGATGAATCTCGCACTGAAATCAAAGCTATATTTCACACAATCAGGCAGCAGAAGAATAAATCTGAAGGAGTTCCAAATTTTGCACTTTCTGATTTTGTTGCTCCTAAAGATTCGGGTAAAAAAGATTACCTCGGTTTCTTTGCAGTTACAGCCGGGCTCGGTATCGAAAAGTTGATTGAAGAGTTTACAAATGAGCATGACGACTATAATATTATTATGGTTAAAGCATTAGCAGATAGATTGGCTGAAGCATTCGCTGAACTTTTGCATGCAAAATACAGAAATGAAATTTACGGATATACAAAAGATAATTTGAGCAATGATGAATTGATTGAGGAAAAATATCAAGGAATCAGACCCGCACCCGGATATCCATCACAGCCGGATCATACAGAGAAATTAATTATGTGGAGTGTTTTGGATATAGAAAATCAGACGGGTATCCGACTGACCGAAAGTCTTGCAATGTTCCCTGCTTCATCGGTTTCCGGATTATACTTAGCTCACCCCGATGCGAAATACATTACCACGGGAAAAATTAATAAAGACCAAGTGGAAGACTATGCAAAACGAAAAGGATTTTCAATTGAAGAGGCAGAAAGATGGCTATCTCCGGTTCTGAATTATTAATAGCAGACCTGCTCGAAAAAATAAATAAAGAATGCATTGCATACTTTAATAAAAAATTCGATAAGATCTCTTCGCTCCCTTTATCCGCCTCGGCACGTAGGTATTACCGAATTTATGTCGATAAGAAAAGTTATCTCGTAGCTTATAATAGTGATATAAGAGAGAATGAGGCTTTCTTTTATTTTACGAAATTATTCTACTTCAATAAGCTAAACGTTCCGCAGTTATTCCATACGAGCGAAGACAAAACAATTTATATTATTGAGGATTTAGGTAACGAAACTCTATATTCTTCGATTGTAAAATCAAATTTTGAACCGGAGTTTATTCTTCGCAATTATAAAATCGCATTGAACAAATTAATCCAATTTCAGATGCTTGATACGGATAAAATTGATTTTGAAAAATGTTATCCAAGAGAATCATTTGATTATCAGTCTATTCTATGGGACTTGAATTATTTTAAGTACTATTTCCTGAAATTAGTAAATGTACCGTTTGACGAACAATTATTGGAAAATGATTTTAATGTATTGATAAAAATAATAACAGATATAAAGAATAATTATTTTATGTTTCGCGATTTTCAATCACGTAACATAATGATTAAAGATAAGGAATTATATTTTATCGATTATCAAGGCGGGCGGCGCGGACCGCTTCATTATGATGTAGCTTCCCTTTTATTTGACGCTAAAGCAAATCTTACTAATGGAACTAAATCATATTTATTGGAATATTATTTATCTATTGCGGGTGCTTATGAGACTATCGATAACGAAAAATTCAAGTCAGATTATTATTATGTGGCTCTTATCAGATTACTTCAAGCATTCGGAGCTTACGGATATCGTGGATATTTTGAAAGGAAAGAACACTTCCTAAAAAGTATTCCTTATGCACTTAATAACCTTGATTTTATTATATCAAAATTACGTAAAGAAAATTCGATTACTTATTTAATTGAAGTAATCAGAAAAATGAAAGATTCAGATGATGTAGCAAAATTTTTATTTAAAGAAAAAAAAGAGACAAAATTGAAAATACAATTAACAAGTTTTTCTTATAAAAAAGGTATTCCGGAAGATGAAACCGAAAATGGAGGCGGCTTCGTTTTCGATTGCAGGTGCCTTTATAATCCCGGAAGACAGGAAGAATTTAAAAAGCTTTGCGGTAAAGATCAGCCTGTAATAGATTTCTTGGAAAGCGATTCTAAAGTGGAGCATTTCAAATCAAATGTATTTGCTCTAATTGATCAAGCAGTTGATAATTATATCGAGCGAGGATTTGATCATTTGATGATAAATTTCGGATGCACAGGCGGGCAGCATCGCTCAGTTTATTTTGCTGAAAAAACTAAAGCTCATTTATTAGAAAAATATGGCATTACTGCCATAGTAACTCATACAAATCTTCCGTAATGAAAGCATTTATTTTAGCTGCCGGTTATGGAACAAGATTAAAACCAATTACGGACAAAATTCCAAAAGCATTAGTAGAAGTTGCAGGTATAACGAATCTCGAGCGAGCAATTAGGCATCTAATTAAATATGATGTAACCGAAATTATTATTAATGTTCATCACTTTGCCAATCAGGTAATAAGCTTCCTAAAATCAAAAAATAATTTTGGGATAAGAATTGAAATTTCGCATGAAATGGATTACCCTTTAGATACAGGCGGTGGATTAAAAAAAGTTGCTTGGTTTTTTGATGATGGTAAACCGTTTATTATTCTGAATGTTGATATAATTACGGATATTAATTTTCATGATATGCTTGCATACCATAATAATAGTGGGTCAATCGCTACTTTAGCAATTTTGGAAAGAGAGTCTTCAAGATATTTTTTATTTGATGAAGATCTATATTTGTGCGGTTGGAAAAATGTTAAGACAGGTGAGCAAATTATTCCGATTAAAGGAGAATTAATGCAATATGCATTTAGCGGAATACATAT
>CALDDL010000050.1 GCA_937936675.1 uncultured bacterium | reverse complement strand
TGATTATCAATTCCGATTTTGCTTAAGAAATCTGGTGGATTCGAAAGAATCTCCTCGGGTGTGGAGCCGGAATAGACTTTTATTAAAACGGCAATCAAACCCTTTACTATTGCTGCATCGCTATCGGCTTCTAAAACTACTTTTCCATCGCTTTGTTTAGCGTTAATCCAGACCTGCGATTGGCAGCCGTTTAATTTATATTTATCGGTCTTAAATTCTTCGGGGAGTGGTTCCAGTTCCCTGCCTAATTTAATAAGATAAGCGTACTTATCGTCCCATTCCGAATAATTTTCAAATTCTTTAATCAGTTGATCTTGTTTTTCTGTTATCGTCATAATTATAATATTGTATAAACAATTCCCATTTGTAAAGTTTGTTTTAATTGAGTATAAGGTGATTGAGCTTTTTCATAAAGGACGAGATAGGTGAAATTAACCGAGAGCCAAGAATTAACCTTTGCGGTAATAACATTATCGAAAAGTACATCCCAAGTATCCGGGTGTTCAAATCGAGTAAACAAACGTAATTTAGTTTTATAAATTAGGTTATCGTCAAGAGTTATTTCTCCATCGGTTATCGATTCGATACCGGTTTCAAATTTGAATGCTTCTTGTTTATCTTTAGTATCGGGATCGTCTGAATAGGAACGATATTTATTTGTGAACGTCTCTTGAAAAGCTATACCTAATCTGGTTCTAAAAAATGATAATTTATCATAAGTGAACCCGATTGATTGAGTAACATAGCCAGGATCGAAGAAATCGGCAATCTTAGTTGCAGGAGTAGTTTTGTAATCATATCCGGTAGCAACCGCGGTTCTGATCAAATTACTAACATAAGGATCCACAGCCCAGCCGACTTTAAGAGAAAGAACTTTTTCCCAATAAAGATCGTTATCGGTTGTCCTATAATCAGCGGATCCTATTTTTGTTCTTCCATAAGAAACTTTTAGGTTACTTCTGAAGGTTAAGGAATCAAATTCTTTCATCAATCTACCATCGCCTAAAAATGTCCAAGCTATTGCATTCTCGCCCCCTTTAGCCCAATTGGAAAATGCTACTTGAGAAATATTAACTCCCGCAACAAGTGAAGGATTCCATGAACTTTTTGTAGAATCGGGAGTTTCGGCATATATTAAGGTAGTTAAGAAAAACAAAATTAGGAATGGCTTTTTCACTTTCGCTCCTTTATATTATTTTTGGAATTAAGAAGTACTAAAATAATGCTTTTATAGACAATATAAATCGTTTTTGAAATAAAATAGGAAGCTTCAAATGAATATACAGAAATTAGTATTGCCCGGATTAGTAATTTTAGCAGTAGCTTTGTTGTACTTTAATTATTTTAGTCCGACAAATGATCTGGGAAAATTTTCCGATTTTGATACAAATTCAAATTCAAATCGAGATATAATAGTAAAAGTATTAACCGATCGGGGATTTGAAAGAGATCCTGAGGCAGGGGGAACAATTTTTTATGTTGAAGACGCAATGGGGTTAGTGGTCAAAGTAGTAGGTCCCCTCTCGCTACCTCCGGGAATGGACGTTTCGGGAAGAGTAACTTTAAGAGGTCATTACCATGGAGATTATTTTCACGCTGCGGAAGTTAGGATTAGAAATTAAATGCCCGATTTTCAGATAGAATCAAGTTATAAACCTTCGGGAGACCAGCCCGAAGCGATAAGGCAGCTTATTGCCGGAATTAATGAGGGAAATAAACATCAAGTTTTACTCGGCGTTACCGGCAGTGGTAAAACCTTTACGATTTCGAACGTAATAAAAGAGATTAATAAACCGACTCTTATAATATCGCATAATAAAACTCTTGCGGCTCAGCTATATTCGGAATTTAAGTCATTTTTCCCGAATAATGCGGTGGAGTTTTTTATAAGTTATTATGATTATTATCAACCCGAAGCTTATGTGGTTCGTAAGGATCTATTTATTGAGAAAGATTTTTCGATAAATGAAGAGATAGATCGTCTGCGTCTAAAGGCAACTACTGCATTAATAGAAGGAAGAAATGATGTAATAATTATAGCGAGCGTAAGTTGTATTTATGGTATAGGTGCTCCGGAGGAATATGCTCGCCAGATTTTATTTATACGTAAAGGGCAGAAGCTTGAAAGAAAAAAATTACTTCGCAATCTAATCGATATCTATTATTCGCGTAATGATGCAGAATTTACAAGAGGAACTTTCAGGGCGCGTGGTGATGTAGTGGAAGTAATTCCCGCTTATCAAAATGAAGAAGCAGTGAGGATTGAATTTTGGGGAGACGAAGTAGAACGTATCTCGATTATTGATTCTATTACCGGTGAAACACTTCAAGATTCTGAAGGCGTCCCTATTTATCCGGCAAAATACTTTGTTACTACAAAAGAGCAGGTTAATCGTGCAATTGTAACGATAGAAGAGGAATTAAAAGAGAGGCTTCAATATTATTGGAAAGATGAAAAATATGTTGAAGCTCAGCGATTAGAACAGCGAACACGATTTGATATTGAAATGATTCGCGAAATAGGTTACTGCTCGGGAATAGAAAATTATTCGCGTCACATGGATGCACGTCCGCCGGGCTCACGTCCATTCTGTTTATTTGATTATTTCCCGAAAGATTTTCTTTTAATCATCGATGAATCACACGTTACTATTCCTCAAATAAAAGGAATGTACAACGGCGATAAAGCTAGAAAGGAAGTATTAGTCGAGCACGGATTTCGTCTTCCTTCGGCAATGGATAATCGTCCATTGAAATTCGAGGAATTTGAAGGAATGGTTTCCAAAGCAATATATGTTAGTGCAACTCCGGCGGATTACGAACTTATAAAATCGGGCGGATCATTTGTAGAACAGATTATCAGACCAACGGGATTGCTCGATCCCAAGATTGAAGTAAGACCTATTACAGGTCAGATTGATGATTTAATTGGGGAGATAAGAAAGCGCACTGAATTAAAGGAACGCGTGCTCGTTACCACTCTTACCAAAAAGATGGCTGAGGATTTGACCGATTATTTGGAGAGATTGAATATTCGTGTGCGTTATATCCATAGCGATATCGATTCACTGGAGCGAGTTGAAATTATCCGTGATCTTAGAATCGGAGATTTTGATGTACTCGTGGGTGTGAATTTATTAAGGGAGGGATTGGATCTTCCGGAAGTATCTCTCGTTGCAATTATTGATGCAGATAAAGAGGGATTCCTCCGAAGCGAAAGATCTTTAATGCAGACAGCAGGAAGAACGGCACGTAATTCAAATGGGTTAGTGATTATGTATGCCGATAAGGTTACTGCCTCGATGAAAAAAACAATCGATGAGACTGAACGAAGAAGAAAACTTCAGATGGAATATAATGAAGCTCACGGAATCACACCGCAGACAGTATTTAAAAGTCTTGAAGAAATTATGTCTTCTACTTCAATCGCAGATGTAAGAAAGAAAGATATTGATAAAGAAGTTTCGGCATTTATGAAGGTTTCCGAACCGGTAGTAAAATATATGACGAACGAACAGAAAACTGATTTGATAGAACAACTTAATCATGAGATGATTAATGCAGCAAAGGATTTAGAATTTGAAAGAGCGGCATCGCTGCGCGATGAAATTGAAAAATTAAAAAAATTGGTTAAATAAAAATGAAAGCGATAAAACCGGGAATCTCCTTATTATGGTACGGTGTAGCTGCTCTTTGGCTTTGGTTTATTATAAATTTCGGAATGCCATTTATCCGAGGTACGTTTCAGATCGGATATTTGCTTGGGTGGATTGTAAGCGCATTTTTTATTTATGTACCGATTTTCGCCGGTTCATTGATTGCCATAAAAAAAGAAGGAATACAAATATCCCTGAAAAATATCTCGCAACGTTTTCGATTAAAAAAATTATCGAAGCAAGATTGGGAAATGACATTTATCGGACTAATGGTAATTCTTGTCTCGATGGCGATTATAATTTATCTTACAAGTTTAGTAACCGGCAAAACAATTACTTCACCATATTATTTAAGAGCAAGGGCACTATATCCATGGGAAACGTATGTTTATGGAGTGTGGGCTTTTCTATTTTTCTTTAATGTTATTGGAGAAGAATTTTTATGGCGCGGATATTTTTTGCCTCGGCACGAATTGACTTATGGAAAATATGCTTGGTTTATTAATGGTATTCTATGGATGCTTTTTCATATCCCTTTCGGATATCAATTCGCACTTACTTTAATTCCGCTTTTTTT
>CALDDL010000049.1 GCA_937936675.1 uncultured bacterium | reverse complement strand
GCTTTATTAAAGCGGTGTATCTCATCTATAAATAAAATCGTTCGTTTATGAAATAGTTTATTCTCTTTCGATTTTTCAATTATATTTCTTATATCTTTTACGCCCGAAGATACAGCATTGATTTGAAAAAATTCTGAATTCGTTTTTTCTGAAATGATTTTTGCTATTGTAGTTTTACCTGTCCCCGGTGGTCCCCATAAGATAACCGAACTTACATTATCGTTCTCAATCATTATTCTAAGTGGTTTGCCATCACCGAGCAAATGATCCTGTCCCTTAAATTCATTGATAGATTTTGGGCGGCTCCTTTCAGCTAGCGGGATTGAAGGTATTTCTTTACTCATTTTTCCTCTATCTCTATCGGCTTTTCATCTTCTCTAAACATTCGATATTTCTCTCTTGCCGTTTTCTCTTTTTTAAATCTATTGTATTTTAATGAATCAATTTCACTCTCAAGAGTTTTAATTGAATCATTACTTATATCTATATTTTTATTTATATCGTCTAATCGATTTTTGCTTTTTATATAATTTAATAAACCGCTTTCATTAAATACGATAAATGCAATTGTGGAAATCCCTAATAACAATATTATAAGAGAAATTAAAAGACTTTTGATATTCTTCTTTTTCATTTTAATGAATAATTAACGATCTTATTAATTAATTCTTCAAAAGAGATTCCTGCAGCTTGAGCCATTTTAGGGACTAAGCTCAAATTAGTCATTCCCGGTAAGGTATTTACTTCAAGACAAAAAGATTTATTGCTATTAGTCAAACGGAAATCAACACGCGCATAGTTTTTACAACCTACAGAATTATATGCTAGTAATGCTTGCCTTTTTAAATATTCCGAAGTCTCAGAGGGGATATCGGCAGGAACTATATATTCACTCATCCCGGATGTATATTTACATTCATAGTCATAGATGCCGTGTTTGGGCTTTATTTCAAGCACTGCAAGAGGTTGTTGATCTAAAACGGCAACAGTCATTTCTCTTCCAGCTATATATTCTTCAATCAATGCAACTTCCGAATATTCAAGAGCAGAATTAATCGCTAATTCTAATTCAACCTCGCCCCTGCAAATAGTTAATCCCACTGTAGAACCTTGATCGTTTGGCTTAATAACACAAGGATACCCAAAGAATTTATTTATTTTTTCTTTAGCTTTTTCAATATCTTTATTGGATTTTTTTACAATAAACCATTTTGGCGTAATTACATTAAAATGTTGAAACATTATTTTCGTCATATATTTATCCATAGCCAGAGCACTCGTGAGCACTCCGCTTCCGGTATATCGAAGACCTTTTAATTCACAAAGCGACTGCACCGTTCCATCCTCTCCCCATCTTCCGTGCAAGCCGATAAAAACTAGGTCCACATTCTTAAAAAAATCTGAATTAAAAACTTTCACATAATTATCATTGGATAAATCGGTATAATCATTCTCATTAAAATAATCTTCTTCATTTTTTGGCTGATCAATTCCATATCCCGGATCAATTACTCTTACTTTATGACCTAAACTTCTTAGAGCAAGAAGTATCGATTTACTTGAATTTTTTGAAACGGCTCTTTCGGGTGATGTTCCACCGGTTAATAGCACAATATTTTTAGACATAATTTTTCTCTTGCAAATTTTTCTTTAATTGCTCAATAATTATTAAATTTTTCAACCCTTCTTCACCTGAGGTAAATGGAGGAAGATTTTTTGATAATGTTTTATGAATACTTCTTATCATGGCTGTTATTTTATTCGCCCTTTTTCTAAAAACCATTTTCCCTTCTTTATGAACATCGATAACAAGGCGCGATGAATTCATCTTATTACCAAGATTATTCTCAATAACTAAAGTTCCGTTTATTCCTGAAATTTCAATTTGATTTATTCTCTGCTTGGCAAATGCCGAGATGCTAAATATCCCATATCCTACCTTTGTAAACTTTACTACCGCTACCGAGTAATCCTCTTTACTTGAATGTAAAATAAAATTATCAATATACCCCTTCACATCTGATATCTCACCTCCAAAATACCGAAGCATATCAACAGCTTGAAATCCTAACTCATTTATAATTCCATTTTCTCCTGATTCCTCCGAATCATTTTTCAGTATGCTGCTATTTAATGTAACAGAAATGGTAATAATTTTACCTAAGAAATTTGAATCAATCAATTCCTTCGCCTTAATTAAAAGCGGATGAAGCCGGTGTGCCTGATTTACAAAAAGACGAACATTAGATTCGGAACAAACTCTGATAATCTCTTCAGCTTCTTGAATGTTTAATGCTATCGGACTTTCACATAGAATATTTATTCCCTTAGCCGCGGCTTTTTTTATCATTTCTAAATTTTCGGAATTAGTATTTGTGAAATAAATTATATCAATTCCCGATTCTAAAAATTGTTCATAACTATCAGTGTAGTTAGCTATGCTAAATTTTTCGGCAAGCTTTTTAACCATTGTATTATTATTTGAAAAAAGAGATGTAACTTTCCCAAACTGAACTTTATTAAATGCAGGAAGAAAATTTTCTCCGATTTGAAAACTATCTCCGGCAACTCCCCATTTTATTCTCTTTGGAATTTTTGGGTTTATTTTAAACTTTATTGCAGGTTTTATCATTTACATACCTACTTTTTTCATTAATTTTTTAATCGGTTCAGAATTTTGCATTATATAAAAATGAATAGCAGGAACATTTTTATTTAATAATTCTTCTACTTGTTTATAAGTCCATTCTATCCCAATCTCTAAAACATGTTCCGGTTTGGCTTTTAATACCTCTTCTGCTAGTTCTGAAGGAACATCGATAAAAAAGTTTTTGGGCAATGATGTTACATGATTTTTTGATGTTAATATTTTCAAGCCCGGAATTATCGGGACATCAATTCCTGCATTACGGCATGTTTCTAAATAGTCAAAATAAAATTTATTATCAAAACACATTTGTGTTACGATATAAGAAGCTCCGGCATCAATTTTTGCTTTTGTATATTTTATATCAGTAGATAGATTAGGAGATTCAAAATGTTTTTCGGGATATCCGCTTGTACCTATACAAAAATCCATCGGATAAGAATCCAATATTGAATCTTCTATATACTTACCATTATTTATTTCATTTATCTGTTTTACTAAGTCAAGCGCATATTCATTGGCACTTCTACCAAATTTTAAAGGTTTCTTAAATCCATGGTCATCTCCTTTGATAGCAAGTACATTATCAATTCCCAAATAATGAAGTTCAATAAGAAAGTCTTCCGTTTCTTCTCTTGTAAATCCGGAACATAGAACATGCGGGACAGCATCAATATTATACTTATTTTGAATTAATGCGCATATACCCAAAGTGCCGGGTCTTTTTCTTTTTATCTTAATATTAAAAGTGCCTGAAGCCGTTTCTTCATAATATGCCTCTGCTGCATGACTTGTAATATCTATAAACGGTGGATTATATTTTACGATATCCTCGAGTATCGATAATAATTGTTTTATATCTCCTCCTCTTTTCGGAGGAATAATTTCAAAACTAATTAAGGTCTCTTTCGATTTTGCTAGATGCTCTGTTACTTTCATATTTGGTAACTTTATTTATTTTGGAATTAATTTAAAATTAAATTTAGCATTCCTCTTGAACAATTCATAATTGGTTGGTACTTTATAATATTTCCCTTTGAGCCAATTATCTGTCATATTCTTGTAATAAGGACTAAAGAAATTGCCAGATTCTCCTGTCGGCATTGCTATGTAGATATAATTCGGTTCTGAATAATCGAATATATATCTCATTGAAGGACCGAGCACCGTTTCATAAGGTTTGCTTCTATTACTAAAACCTTCGCTTCTCCCATAAGGAAGTTCCGAAAAGGAGTATTCAGTATTAAATATCGT
>CALDDL010000048.1 GCA_937936675.1 uncultured bacterium | reverse complement strand
TTAAGACAGAAATACTATAAAATGGTTTCGCAATATGCGCAGCTTATGTCTAATCAAAGGATGTTTTCATCTTTCTAAATAAGAATAATTATGGATAATGAATTAAATAGTAAATCAAAAGCAATAAATCAGTTCCTCGATAGCCTCAAAAATCAATTGGAACTTTTGAACGATGAAAATTTCGGTGATAAATTTCAATTGGCACTTGAAACTATGATGATTATTCAGAAGCTAAAAAATGATCTGATAGAAAAATATGGGATGCCGAATCTTATTAAATATAATCCCAATATGTTTATCAAGGCTAAACAAATTGAAGAAACTTACGATAATACAATTAGGAAGTTTGGCTTAGAAATTAGTAGATTAGAAAAGGAAATTTCAAGCTTAAATGGTCGAAAGAAAATTGTAAATTATATTAGGTGAATCGTGGAAATCAAAGGAATATCAAACTCGAACTACTTTGTCAAACCAAATCCCGTTAATAAATCGGATGTCTCTTCTTCGACGGAATCGAAAGACAAAATAGAAATCTCTACGGCAGCAAAAGAAATTGCAAAATCCGAATTAGGATCCGCTCGGTTAGAAGAAATCAGAGCCAAAATGCAAAACAAATTCTATGACAGTCCCGAAGTTTTGGATAAGGTTGCTTCAAAAGTTCTAATTGATATCAAAAAATAGTATTTATTAACTTGCTTTATAAATTTCAAGCAGATGGATTAATCCATCTGCTTTTTTTGTTCCGGTTTTAATATCTGCAATACTAAATCTAATATTTCATCTTTATTAAATGGTTTTACTAAGATATCCGTTAATCCAAATGCAATAAATTTTTCTCTATCAGCACTGCTTGCATACCCTGTTACTGCAATAATTGGAGTAGTTTCATATCCTCTGATTTGTCTTATTTGGCGAGTTGTTTCGATACCATCCATCCCGGCACCAAGATTTATATCCATTAAAATTAACGAATAGAGATTTTCATTAACTATATTTATAGCACTTCTTCCATCGGAAACGCAATCCACTAAAGCTAAATCTTTTAAGAATATCTTTGTTACTTCTTGATTGAGTTTATTATCTTCAACGAAGAGAATCAGAGGTTTCCCTCCTGCAGGTACAAAAACTTTCTTCCTGATATCACTAATTGTAGTGTTCCACTTCTCTTTCTCTTCTTCTTTTGTTGGTTTAGCAATCTTCATTGCTGGTAGTAGGATGGTAAATGTGGACCCGACATTCTCTTTGCTAATGACAGAAATAGAACCTTTCATTACTTCAATCATTTTTTTAGCTATGGTAAGCCCGAGTCCGGAACCTTCATAATTGCGGCTCATACCTTCGCTGGCTTGCCTGAATTCCTCGAATATAAGAGAGAAATTTTCCTGAGCAATTCCTATTCCCGTATCTTCAACTGAAATCTTTGCCCAAAGTTTTGAATCTATTTCAACGCTCTCAATAAGAACTTTTATATGTCCCGATATAGTATATTTAAAAGAATTTTCAATAATGTTAGTAAGGACTTGCTCAAAAAATCTTTCATAAACTAGGAGAGCTAAATCAGGATTCTTTATTTCGTAACTAAAAGGAAGGTCTCTTTCTTCTGAAGTTTTATTAAATTTTTTAAGAAATGGAATTAGAAAATCATCGATAGAATATTCGGAAAGTTTGAAGAAAGTCCTGTCGGATTCAAGTTCGGAAAGATCAAGTATTGAGTTGAGAGTGGTCATAAGTCTTTTACCGGAAGCTCTCACTCTTTCTAACATTTGTTCGTGATTCTCATCTTCAATTTCCTCAATTAGAAGTTCAGTCATTCCCAAAATACCCATTAAAGGAGTTCTAAATTCGTGGTTCATATTAGAAAGAATTGAGCTTTTAAGCCGGTTAGATTCTTCTGCCTTTTCTAAAGCAAGCTTAAGTTCTGTCTCCATCTTTTTCTTTTCATTAATATCTTCGCTTACCTTAAGGAAATTTGTAATCCTTCCCGCATCATCCATAATTGGAGAGATAGAAGCGGATTCCCAATATAATTCACCATTTTTCTTTTTATTTAGAAGTTCACCTTTCCATTCATTGCCCGATTTAATAGTTTTCCAAAGGTCATCGTAAAGAGCTCGTTCCATTTTACCGGATTTTAATATGGAAGGTTTTTGACCAATAATTTCAGCACCTTTATAACCTGTCATAGTCTCAAAAATAGGGTTGACGTATTCAATAATGCCATCTGTATCAGTAATTACATTTATTACTTTTGACTGCTCCACAGCCGTAGATAATTTTCTTAAGCGGTCTTCTATTTTTCTTTTCTCTACGATGGTATCCCATTCACGTAATGTTCTTTCGGCGATATGTGCCATATCAAAAAAGATATCAGGAGATTTTACGATGTAATCTAAAACGCCTAATTTCATTGCCTCTACAGCAAATGTTTCATATCCGTAACTCGTCATTAAAATAATTGGAATAATAAGATAATTGCGGGAGTCCTTTATAATTAGGTCAGTACCATTACCATCAGGAAGTTTCCAATCAGAAATAATAAGGTTAGGTTTAAATTCAGATATGGCTTTAAGAGCATCCTCCAAATTAATTGCTCTTCTTAAAATAAACTCATCTTTTCTTTTCTCAAAGCCTCTTTCTATGAGCTCATAGTGTGCTAATTCATCTTCGACAACGAGAATCTTATTTGCTGGTTGCATATAACCGCCTGTCAATTGATGCTAAGAATTTGGATTTTTATTACATAAAAGCCAATAATAACCAAGATCATCAAGAAGTTTATGAAACTTCGAGAAATCAATTGGCTTTACTAAGTAACTATTAACGTAATTTGAGTATGAACTTTCAATATCTTTTGGAGATTCGGAAGAAGTTAGTACAACTACCGGAATTTTTTTTAATTCGGGCATAGTCTTTATTTTCTTTAGAACAGCAATTCCATCAATTTTTGGAAGTCTCAGATCAAGCAATACAAGATGAGGCGCAGGATTGGATAGGAGATAATCGATCGCTTTTTCGCCATCATTTACATGAATTAATTTATTTGCTATTTTATTTTTTTCTAATCCACGTTTTACTAATTCTGCGTGGTCTTCGTTATCTTCTACAAGCAAAATGGTAGGTGCTTCGATAGTCATTTTGTTCCTCTTTCGCTATTGATAGTAAAATAAAAAATCGAGCCTTTATCTAAACCTTCAGATTCAGCCCAAATTTTACCTCCATGTAATTCAACTATCCTTTTAACTAAAGCTAAACCTATACCGGTACCATCGCTGGAAGGATTTAACTTCTCAAATAAACCAAAAATCTTATTTAAGTACTCCTTTTTTATTCCGATACCATTATCTTTTACAAAATAAACAATTTCTTCTTCTTTTGATATAGAACCTATATCTATTTTAAGAGAAATATTAACATTTCTATACTTAATTGAATTTTCTACAAGGTTTTGAATCACTTCTCTAATTCTGGTTTTATCGGCATATACCTTTGGCATATTTGGTTCTATAGTTACATAATTACTTAAAGAACTAAAATTTCCTTGCAATAGTTCAATAACTTCCTCAGCAATCGTTGAAATAGAAAATTCACTTGAAGTATTTACGAGTCTTCCGATACGCGAAAGCTGCAAAAGGTCTTCTAAAAGATTTTGCATTTTATCGGCAGCATTAGAAATTCTATTTATATCAGATTCGAGTCTTTCAATATTTCCTTCTTTTGCATCATCTTTTAGCATACCAAGAAAACCCTTAATTGTAATAACAGGACTTTTAAGGTCATGCGAGACGGTATAAGTAAAGCGTTCTAGCTCGGCATTTTTCTCTTCTAATTCTTTTATAATGGAAAGACGTTCAATTTCAGAGGAAACTCTCTCAGAAAAAAGCGTCATAAGATATTTTGCCGATGAAATATCTTTCATTGGTTTATCATCGATTGCTACCAATAATCCCAAAGGTTTCCCTTGAGAAGATGTAATTGGTATCCCGATATAGCTTTCAGCTTCCATGATTTTTAAGTCATAATCATTTGGAAAAAGTTCTTGCACGTTTTCAGGATAAACTTGAATAGTTCTACCAATTACATTAATACAAGGTGAATCGGCTTTTTTATACTCTATATTTTCTATAATTTTTTGATTTTCAGAAATTGCTAAAGTCTTTAGAATTCCCGGTTTATCTTTTGTTTCTTCAGCTAAAAAAACATATTTGAAATTTAATAATGTGGACAATTCTAAAACGAGAGAATCGAAGAATTCACGACCTACTGAAGTCGTTCCTTCGATTAAAGATTTTACTGCATTATCTAGTAATGCTTTTTCTGTAACGTCTCTCGCATTAATAAGAATACCGTTAATATCTTTATGTGATAAAAGATTTATTCCGATACTTTCAAATATTCTCCAGCCATTGTGTTTGGTGATATTTTTGTATTGAGCAGTTACTCTGGCACCATCGATTGATAAAATACCTCCGAACATATTCATTATTCTTTCTCTATCATCGGGATGAACAAAATTAAATGCAAAAGTGCCCATTAGTTCTTCTTCATCATAACCGAATAAAGCTTTATGAGATGGGGAAATATATTTAAATAAACCATCTGCGGATAATACAAAGAAACTGTCTGTCATATTCGTAATTAAAGTTCTAAAAGTTTCTTCGCTTCTAATAATTTTTTCTTCATATTCTTTTTGGAGCGTTACATCTTTCATACTTCCTAATATGCGAATAGGATCTCCCAATTCATTTTTAAGTATGACATAATCATCAGATAGTATAACATAATTACCATTTTTATGACGCATTCGATATAGCAATTGACCGTCTATTCCTTTTTCAATTGCCAATTGCTCTTTATAAATCGTATCATACTTATCATCGGGGTGTAAAAGTGAAGTGATATCTTCCAAACTAAAATTTTTATATTCTTCTGGTTCATAACCTAATACTTTCTTAATTGCCCCGGTTCGGATTGTTTCCCCTGTAATTAGATTCCGATCATAAACAATAGTTCCTGTTTGTTCGGATATAATTCTAAATCTTTCTTCGCTTTCCTTAATTTTAGTATTTGCAATAAATTGATCGGTAATATCCCTTTGAGCCCCCCAAAGACCAATTAAATGATTATTCTCAAAAATGCCGATTGAGTTATTAGAGAAATAATGAATATCACCCTTAGAGTCCTTCTCAATCGTAATTTTATTATCTAAACGGTATTTAGCTCTAGGCCAGTCCATCATTGACCGGATCATTTCTTCTTCATCTCCAACCCAAAAATCTTTAAGTGATTTGCCGATAATTTCGTTAGGGTTCTTTAATCCATACATTTCTGCTAAAGCTTGATTAGCTTCAGTTATGACTCCGTTTTGAATATATTGTTTAGCCTGTTCATAAAAAGGTAAAGAGAGGTCAATTGGAGGAAGAATGGTCATAAATGAGACCCCTTCCGATGTTTGCTCTAAAAATATATGTAACTTTCTTTTACTTTTTTCTAATTCTAAGGAGATACGTTTTAGTGCCGATAAATCTCTTATAGTTACCTGAATAAGAGCTTCATTATCAATTGTTATTGTATTAAGTTGAATAAAAGTATTAACAATTTCTCCGGATTTCTTTTTCCCTAACCACTCAAAATATTGAGGTTCACCTTTGAGTGCTGCGAGATTATATTCATAAGCTAATTGTGAAGAAGGTCTTCCATCTCTTTGTAAAAGCGGAGCAAAGATTTCGGGAGAATGATTTATGATTTCTTCTTTTTTATATCCGAATATCTCTTCGCTTTTATTGTTACAGTCAATAATTATTCCCTCTCTTAAAATCATTATAACATCAGGTGAATTTTCAAAAAGATCCTTATATAGATTATTATCTTTCTTTAGAGCCATTCGAGAGAGTTTATTTTTAGAAAGACGCAGGGATTTAGAAAGTTTTTCATTATCTGATTTTAGAAGTTCTATCTCTTCTAATAATTCTTTTTTAAGTTTAGTAGAGTTATTCATTTTTTACCATTCTCAATTATAAATTGAAAAAACAAATTCCGAACCTTTACCGGGTTGGCTGCTAAAAGATATTTTACCATTATGTTTGATAATAATATCATGACAAAGAAGAAGACCTAAACCAGTACCTGTTTCGTTCTTGGTTCCCGGAGTTGAAAATGTGGAATCTAATTTGAAAATCCTATTCTTAAATTTAGATTCAATTCCCACGCCCGAGTCTTTTACTTTTACCGTAAGTTTATTCCCGGTTAATTCTGATGCAATAAGAATCACACCACCCGGGAAAGAGAACTTAATTGCATTCGACAGTAAATTTCTAATTACGATAGATATCAGATAGCGATCAAATTCAAAAAAAGTATCGGGTTTAGAATGATTCAAGATTGATATATTCTTATTGCCGGCGGATTGCACGAAAAACTGAATAGATTCAGAAATCAAATCAAAAATATCATCTCGTTTCGGCTCAAAAGGAATAGTCCCTCTCTGAAGCCGTCCCCATTGAAGAAGATCTTCCAATAGAAGATATTGTGATTTAAGCCCATCGGATAGATTATCTATATATTGTTTAACTTCATTTTTAGTAAGAGAATCAAATTCATTACTTAATAAATCAGAAATACCAAGAAGCCCTTGGAATGGACTTTTAAGATCGTGAGCAACTACTGAAAGAAAAATATCTTTTGTGGAATTCAATTCCTGAAGTTCTTTTTCTGATTTTTTTAATTTTTCTTGAGATAAGTTTTGATAATGAAAAAACTCTAAACCGGATTTCTTAAGTTTTTCCATCGATTTTCGGAGGTCGTTTGTAAGAAAATAAACTCCTAAAAAAGTCATTATCAATATAATATCTGCATTGATAACTGTTGCAAATGTGATCTTGCTGGAGAAATTTGGAGTTAAAATCCCATAAATTTCTAAGATTGTATAAAGCGTGAAGGAAGCAATTAGAATTGTACTAAAACAGATGTATTTCTTTTTATTGAAAATAATTCCGGTAAATATCAGTAAACCGGGGAATATCAGTATAGATACGTCTCTTATTCCATATTTTCCTGTATAAAAAAGAGCTAGCGATAAAATTAGGATACTATAAACCAGCAGATTTGCAGCAAACTGAGTTTTCTCTTTGTTAACTAACCAATAAATCCACAAAAGTATAAGATATTCAACTATAAATGATATTGAAACGTTATAATTATAATAAACAAATACACTACTATATAAAGGAATTATTAAAGCAATAGCAATAATAATAGTAATTGTCTTTACGTAATAATTAATCCTTACCTCAAGATCAATTTTATCGAACGACTCTAAAAATTCATTTGTTCTTTTTTTCACCAATTAACGCACCTTCGGAAGAATAAGTATTTAGATATAACAATTATCGTGCAAGGATTATTTCAGTTTATAGGGCAATTTAGATAATTAAAAAGTGAGATTCTATAACTAGAATGAGTAATATTCGCCAACTGAATAAATAAAGAGCACAATTCAAAAAAAAGAGATTAAAAATAATCTTTTTTGATTTTTGGGATAAACAAAAGTGCGAAGTAATCGATAATTATTAAGAAAGCAAATTTTATAAGTAATAAAATGAGGTAAGTAATGAGTAATAATCTATCACACAAAAAAGATTCTACTGAATTGCTTCAATTAGTAAGTTTTATGATTGGAGATGAAGAATTTGGTGTAGATATACTTTTAGTTCAGGAAATTATTCGGATGCTTCAGGTAACGAAAGTGCCTAATTCACCTGATTTCGTAGATGGCGTTATTAATCTGCGTGGAAGAATTATTCCTGTTATTGATTTTAGATGTAAACTAGGAATTCAAAGAAAAGACCATGATAAAGATACAAGAATTGTTGTTGTGGAAGTATCAGGTAAAACAGTTGGATTTATAGTAGATGCAGTTACAGAGGTATTAAGAATACCCGCAGATATCACAGAAGCTCCACCTGAATTGGTAACCGGAATCAATTCAGAATTTATTAAAGCAGTCGGAAAATTGGAAGACAGATTATTAATTCTCATTGATATTGAGAAAATATTAACTGCTTCTGAAAAAGCTGAATTAGCTGAAGTTAATTAATTATCAATTCGATAGGACAAATTCCGAGGTTTGTTTCTATCTCAATTTATGAAAGGAAATTACATATATGAAGTGGTTTTTAAATTTAAAGATCCGCTATAAGCTGGTCTTGGCATTTTCTATTGTGGTTATATCTACTCTATTTGTAGGATATAAGGCAACACAAGGAATGGTAACAACAATGGATGCTCTTGATGAACTGAATGCCACAAGATTACCATTGATAGAAAATTTTGGAGTAATAGAAGCAAGTCTAAATAAAATAATGGTTGGAGAAAGGGGTTTACTCATTCCTGAAATTACAGGCGATAAGAGAACCGCTCAATATGAATACATTACAAAAGCAATTGAAAAAGC
>CALDDL010000047.1 GCA_937936675.1 uncultured bacterium | reverse complement strand
TTAAAGTTAGTAAAGAATTTAAATCTATTATCGAAAAGAGGACCAGAAAGAACAGCACTCATTTCATTATAACCCCACCAATAAGCACCTAATCTTTTTTCACCATCAAAAGCTTTGTCTTTGCTTGAGAAACCGACATTATCGGTAATATATTCAAGACTAGCTTTTAATTGAGTACCACCGGATTTAAGAGCTTGACGAATGATACCGGCATTAGCACCACCGAATTCTGCGGTATAACCACCGGATTGAACTTGAATTTCCTCAACTGCATCTTGAGAAATAGAAACTGCACGACCACCGGCTACCGGGTTGGTGATTGAAACACCTTCAAGATAGTAACCGACTTCATCAGAACGACCACCACGAATATAAACGTTACCGTTCTGGAGAACTACACCGGCTGTTAAACCGATAATGCTATTAACACCACGAACCGGTAAAGCTTCGATATCATCACTGTTCGTAATTCGAACAGCATTAGTGTTATCCTTTTGAACCAATGGTTTCTGAGCTACGATTTCAACAGTACCAACTTGAATATCCTCACTCGGTAATTCAAAATCGATATAAGTCGTTAAGTCTGCATTAATGCGGACATTATTAATCGTAATTGTCTGATAACCTAGATACGAGGCACGAACTGCATACGTACCGGCTTCTAAGTTTAACAAAAGGAATTCGCCATTAACATCGGTTGCTGCTCCTGTGCTAGTACCTAGTACTATCACGTTGGCACCGATCAACGGTTCACCTGTTTGCAAATCTACGACTTTACCCCTGATTCTACCCTTCGTTCCAGCTTCGACTAGTGAAGGTATTAAAACCAGAAGTAGTAAAAAGTAGAAAATCTTACGAAGCATATTACACTCCTTGTTTGTTGATGAATTTAAGAAAGGGTTTTCTGACGAGTAGAAATTGTAAAAACTTACTCAATAGGGACCTCCCTTGTTTATTTAGTTAATTCTAATTAAAAGTAAAAAAAATTTCAAAGAGATATGGAACTTTTATATCTCTTCATTAGTCTAAATAAAAAAATAATCTTCTCATCTTGTATTATCTGGAAATAGCAAATCCAAGATATAATACAGTCTTTTTATAGTCAAGACATATTTTTCTTGTTTTAAGCCCATTTTTACTAAAACCCGATAATCCCAACAAAAATTTAACATAACGATAACATTTTGTCAAGGATTTAAGTGGTGGTACCGAATTTTTGCACTAAAAAAATTGTACAAATTACCATGCTTATTATCATCAAATTAATTTAAGTGGTTATTGAAATTCCTATTGCCTTTGAATCCAATCAAGAATTTGATTGCCAAGTTGAACTGCAACTTTCTCTTGAGCTTCTAAAGTTGATGCCGCAAGATGTGGAGTAGCAATTACATTTGGATGTTTAATCAAACCGAAATCAGTAACAGGCTCACTTTCAAAAACATCAATAGCCGCACCGGCAACATGACCATCATTAAGAGCATCAAGTAGATCAGCTTCATTAATTACACCGCCCCTGGCACAATTGATAATCCTAATACCCTTCTTACATTTATAAATTGTTTCTTTTGAAAATAAATTTTTTGTTTCGTCTGTAAGCGGAACGTGCAAAGAAATAAAATCAGCAATGGGATAAATCTCTTCTAACCGTAAAAGTTTTATTCCCAGTTCAGATGCTGTTTCTTGTGATATAATAGGATCGAACCCGATTAAATTCATTCCAAAAGATTTCGCCCTTATTGCAACTTCTCTTCCTATTTTTCCAAGTCCGATTATTCCAAATGTTTTACCAAATAGTTCAATGCCGCTAAAAGATTTACGCTCCCACTTTTCGCTTTTAAGAGAATTATTAGCCTGAGGAATTTGTCTGCACATTGAAAGCAGTAAAGACATAGTATGTTCGGCAGCGGAAATTGTATTGCAGCCCGGAGTATTCATTACGATTATATTTTTACTAGCCGCAGCCTCCATATCAATATTATCTACACCTGTACCAGCTCTTCCAATTAATTCAAGATTGCTTCCTCGAGCAATTAATTCTTTGTCTGCCTTAACCGCGCTCCTTACAACTAGTACATTATAATTACTAATAATATTTAGTAATTCATGTCTATTAATATCCGGGAGATAATCGATTGATATATCATTAGAACCGAAAAGACTCATAAAATTTTTATGAATCTTTTCGGCAATTAATATTTTTTTGGTCAAAGTAGTTTCTGAAGCCTTTCTGCAAAAGCAGCTTTAGGCAAAGCACCGACAATAGTATCTTTTACTTCGCCATTTTTAATAAACAAAACGGTAGGGATACTTCTTACACCAAATTTAACTGCAATATTAGGATTCTCATCAACATCAAGTTTTCCAACAATAGCTTTGCCCTCATATTCGGTAGCTAATTCTTCAATAACCGGGGCGATAGCCCTGCAAGGTCCGCACCAAGCTGCCCAAAAATCTACTATCACCGGTTTATCAGTTGCTGCTATCTCTGAATCAAAATTACTATCTGTAAAAGTAAATGGTTTCATCTTTTTTTTTAACTCCTATAAATAATTTACATCACACCATTTTTTTTAATTACTTCGCGCGCTATGATACCTTTTTGAATTTCATTGGTACCTTCAAAAATTTTATTAATTCTGGCATCTCGATACATTCTCTCAATAGGTAATTCACGAGAATATCCCATTCCGCCATGAATCTGAACTGCAAGATCAGC
>CALDDL010000046.1 GCA_937936675.1 uncultured bacterium | reverse complement strand
GGTACTACCGTTAAATATATTCAACAAAGGATCTGGAACGAGAGCGCATCGGCTTTTGCCGTGGATATCGGACTTCTCTTTAGGACACAATTTAATGGCTTGCGCATTGGTATGAATATAGCTAATTTCGGCACTGAGATGAAACTCGCGGGTAAGGATCTTCTTCAACCTGTGGATATCGATCCTTCTAATTCCGGAAATAATGCTAATATTGTTTCTTCTTTGGAAACTGATTCATGGACTCTTCCTCTTAATTTTCAAGTAGGTGTAGGTATGGAACTGCTTGATAATGAATCTTGGAAATGGACAGTTGCCGCTGATGCTCTTTATCCTAATAATCAAACATCTCACTTAAATGTGGGTACTGAAATAGGATGGAGTAAGATTGTTTATCTAAGAGTGGGATATAATTCACTCTTGAAAGAAGATGCCGAGGAAGGTTTAACTGCCGGTATCGGTTTACGTTATGAATTAGCAGGTGTTAAGTTAGGCGTGGATTATTCTTATATGGATTTCGGTATGTTTAATGAAATATCGAGATACGCTTTAACGATAGGATTTTAATTAACTATTTTTATGAAAATATAAACACATTTTGTATCTTAGAAGGTTGTTAAGATTACAATTAAAAATAACAAAACAATACACAAAACTAGTGGAGGCACTATGAAAAAAATATTACTTATGCTATTTGTTTTAGCATTTGCAGGAAGTACGTTTGCTGCAATTCCTGTAAAGTTCAGCGTTAATATGAATGTTAAAATTGCTGAAGGCACTTTTACGGCAGGAGTAAATAAGCTCGTTATGAGAGGTTCTTTCCAGATGGATGCTGGTGATTCTGGCAATTGGGGCGGAACTTTCTTTGAATTAAAAGATGCTGATGCTGACGGAATTTATACTATTACTATCGATATGCCATCAGATAGCGCAGGTAAAAGCTATGAATACAAATTCGTAAATGTTGGCACATCAGATGGTTGGGAAGGTGTTGATAACCGTACATTTGTATTAACAGCTCCAAGTATGGATATGCCGGTAGTTTATTTCGAGAACGATTCTGAAATAAATACAACTGCTGATAATACTGTTACATTCCAAGCAGACCTTACAAATATTGCCGGTACAGGTATTGGCTTTTTTGATTCTGCAAGCGATTCAATGACTGTTGCCGGTATTGCAGGCTGGGATGGCGATGGTGCTGTTTTAGTTTCTGGAAATAGAAATATGGAATTCGATCAATTCCAATCGGGCGTTATTTATAAGACAACTTTAGTTATCAGAGCCCCAATCGGTGGCGGAGTTAATTGGAAGTTCAGAGCTTATCCAAGTGCACGTTTCAGTGATGGCGGATGGGATTCTGGAGCTAATAGAGTTTATACTATGGGTGCCAATGGCGCTGAAGTTACTTTAGATCCTATCGTTCCTAATATTGTTCCTTCAGCTCCTGCTATTACCAAAGATCAAAAAGTATTATTCCAAGTTACAATCCCTGCTAATGCAGGAAATGCTAAAGCAGCAAATACTCTTTTACCTTACGACAAAATTCATTTTGTCGGCTTAAAAGGCGAACTTACTGAATTAGGTGCTTGGGCTGGTGATTGGGTTGCTGCTGATACTGCTGCAGGTCAAATGGTTTCTCTTAATGATTCAGGTAAATTTGGCGATAAAGTTGCTAATGACAGAACTTGGTCAAAATTAGTTACTGTTGCTTCGGGTACAAACGGCGGACAGAAACAATACAAATATGGTGCTTCTTATGAAGGCATGGAATCTGTAAGTGCTAGTACTCCTATGGATAATGAATATGGATTCGGTTTGAACCATACATTCGTTCTTAGAGATACCGAAGGCACTATCGAAATCGAAGATACTTGGTTAACTTTATTAACTTCAGTTGAAAAGGTTGATAATACTATTCCATCTTCTTTCACATTATCACAGAACTATCCAAATCCATTTAACCCAACAACAACCATTCAGTATCAATTACCAAAAGAAGGTTTTGTTACATTAAAAGTATATAACTCAATAGGTCAGGAAGTTGCTACTGTGATTAATAAAACACAATCAGCAGGTACCTATAACGTTACTTTTGATCCTTATGGATTATCAAGCGGAATGTACTTCTATCAGTTATCGACAAATAACCAAACAATCACCAAAAAGATGATGTTTGTAAAATAATTCGTAACTTTAGATAGTCGAATTTTCAAAGAAAGCCGGACTGAATAAGCCCGGCTTTTTTTTTGGAGTAAAAGACACACAATTAATATGCGGCGTGCATAAGGAATATCATATAAAATATGGATGAATATCATATAAAAATATGTATGGTTTGCGTGGAGCCGTAAAATCAACACTTATACAAAAGGAAATAAATGTCATTCGAGAAAATTAATCTCATTAAACCAATTCATAAAGCATTATCAGAAGAAGGATATAAAGTACCCACACCAATACAGAAAAAGGCAATACCCGTAGTTCTAGAAGGAAAAGATCTGCTCGGATGCGCTCAAACAGGCACGGGCAAAACCGCTGCATTCGCTGTCCCGATTCTTCAACTCCTTTCAGCAGAAGATAAAGTAAATAAAAAGAAGGGCGATATTCATGCTTTGATCGTTACTCCCACACGCGAACTCGCAATCCAAATAGGAGAGAGCTTTGATACTTACGGAAAATATACGGGACTAAAGAATGCCGTGGTCTTCGGTGGTGTATCTCAAAAAGCTCAGACCGATAAACTCCAAAGAGAGATCGATATTCTCATCGCTACTCCGGGGCGACTCCTTGATCTTATTAACCAAAAATTTATCTCGCTCAATCAGATAAAATTATTTGTACTCGATGAAGCAGACCGCATGCTCGATATGGGATTTATAAACGATGTAAATAAAATAATTGCACTTCTCCCAAAGAAGAGACAATCATTATTCTTCTCGGCTACAATGCCGCCGGATATTATAAAATTAGCAAATACAATTTTGAGCAATCCTGTAAAAATAGAAGTAACACCGGAATCTCCGACTGTTGACTTAATTGACCAAAGTCTTTATTTCGTTGCTAAAGCGGATAAGAAAAAACTTCTCACGCACTTATTAAAAAATCCGGAAATAATCTCGGCACTTGTATTTACCCGCACTAAGCATGGCGCAGATAGTGTCGTGCGCTTCTTGAAAAAAGCGGATATTAAAGCTGAAGCTATTCATGGCGATAAAGCGCAGAATGCACGTCAAAGAGCTTTGAGTAATTTTAAGAGCGGTGAGATAAGGGTATTAGTGGCAACTGATATAGCCGCACGCGGAATTGATATTGATGAACTTTCGCACGTAATTAATTTTGATATTCCAAATATCCCCGAGACTTACGTTCATAGAATCGGCAGGACGGGCAGAGCGGGACTTGGCGGTATTGCTATTTCTCTATGCGATCAAGAAGAGAGAGCTTATATAAAAGATATAAATAAACTTAT
>CALDDL010000045.1 GCA_937936675.1 uncultured bacterium | reverse complement strand
CGTTATAATTCATCTCTTTAATTTCGACATTTCTTTCAGAATCATATACACTTATAATACCTTCACCTGTAAAATTATTTAATTGACCCGCAGAATTTCTTACAGTGCCTTTAATGCTTACTTCCCCAAGAGCTGTAACTTGGATATCTGTATTCAGAGCATTCCCATTAATAGAATCAATACGAACAGGAATTCTAGGTTCATTTAATCTTAGAGCAGGGTCTCCGAAGAAATGGAATTTTTCATCATTTTCTTCTGTTCGGAATTGTTTAGTTAAAAAATATGCCCTGCCTAAACGCACGGGAAGGTTATTAGCATCGCGATTTCTAAAAATATTAGAATAGAAAGAATCATTTAATGCAGCATTCAAAGAAGAATAAACAACTCGAGCAGCAGTAAAACCGGCAATTGCTCCTGAACTTGGTTTTGTTATCATTATTTCAGTTGCACTCTGAAGTGCAGGATCATCATACTTCCCAAAATCGCATGTTGCCGCAGTCAGGAAAAAATATTTATCATTTTTTAATTGCGGTATTGTAGTCGATTTTTCAAAAACTGATTCATGTGCCCATACATCAGGATTACCGTGACCAATAAAATTTAGAATAAGTGTTCCATTATTAACGGCATCAATAATTGCTTGATTGACTAACGGTTTTCTTCTTCCTAATCCCGTTGCCACCGTTGGATACATTGCAAGATAGATTTTATTTTGATCAAAATATTTAGGGACACGATTATTAGCTAAGTTTTCAGTTTGACGCGTATGGATACTTCCATCATCTTGACCAGTTGCAGCGGGTCCATCATCTGCTACAAGCGTAATAGTATTTCTCCATAATCCTTTGTCTATATTCTCTTCATATTCAATAATTTTATTAACTACGGTCTCTGCTTCCTCAATCGAACGGATATTTAATCTTCCTATAGCAAGATCAGCCTTGGCATCATTACCATTAATTCGGGCGTAATAATCGTCCGTTGGATAAGCTAAAATTTCATCTAATGATTCTCTAGTTTGGTACGTAGGGACGAAATTTTTATCCTGTTTTTCAGAATTTAAGTAATCATAATCACCATCGCCGAATAATAAGACATAAAATGGTTTAGTCTGCCAAGTTTTATATGCATTCATTAAAAAATTTCGAATAGCAGTTGGATCAAGATTACCACCTGAAAATTGGTTTACAATTTCATCAACATAAAAAACGTCTCCGGATAATGGAGAAAGTTTATCAGCGGCTCTGAAATCTCTTAGACGTTCAGCTTGTGATTTGAAGCTTTTGTGAGTGATTATGACATATTCAGCTCCAGAGGCAATCGCTCTTAAATCTCGATTTTCAATTCTTTCTATTCCTGAAGGAACTTTGAAAGCAGATTGATTGACAGCATAATATTTAGATACTGCTCCTCTCGTTTCATACGAAGCAAATCTAAATTCTCCGCCACTAATATTAGCTCCCTGAATAATTTTTACATTCTCAAAATCTGTTACATCAAAACCATTTATTGCACTATTAGAAAAATTGAAAAAGTTATAGGAAATTAATGATGTAGTATCTTTCGAAAATACAATTAGATTATCCATAGCAGCTTTTAATTGTGCAGTAAATTCAATCTCAAAATAATCAAGAGCAAGACGAGCACTTGTAGAACCGCTTTCCATAGTAAATTTCAGATTGCTTCGATCTTCTGGAATCGTACCGGTATAAAATGCAGAACCAATATGCTCTCTACCGTATCGATATATAGATTTACCAATTGAAGAACCTGAGTATATTTGAGAATTATTTTCTGTAATTTTAATTGTAATAGTAGGATCAGAAGCATTCACCAACCTGAAACGGTAATTTATTCTACTATTAGGAATAACATAATTTAGCGTATTAATAAAATTTCTGCTTTTTGTAGTCTGATCTAATTCATCACCTAAATATTCTCTTCCGCTTTTTCCAATATTAGTACTGTCTTTATCATAAAATCTAAATGCGGAAGTAGAAGTTTGTGCAAATCCTGTTTGTTCAATAACGGATTGCTTTACATCCATTCTTTTGCCACGTTCCCCACCTGAAGTAATCCAATAATAATTCTTTTTTGTATATGGATTTTTACTTCTAACGATCTTAGATTTCTTATCATACTCCCAAAAATCAACTGACCTGCCATAGAATAAAATATAATCAGATTGATTAAATACACCATCATCTTCGCCTACTGAATAAAGAGCAATCTCTTTAAGATTTTCTGTTGATTCTAACTGAGATTCACTTAAGGGATATCCTCCGTTATTATAAATTTTTATGGTTCTTGGATCAACGTTATCAGCATTTATACCTACAGATTGAAGGAAAGCTCTATCAATTTTATAAATTCCTTCATCAGGAGCTAAGAAACGATAAATTGCAGAACCAAAAATCGAACTAGTCTTTAGAAGCCTTAATTCGTTATTTCTTACTTCTCCCCATTTCTTTGCTATATCCCAATTAAGAATAGAACTATTTATTTCTTTATCGCTTAATTCAGTGAACTCTCCTTCAGGTTGACCAAAAGAAACATTCACAACTATTTTTTTGTAAATTTTTATTTGATTGGTAGCCGGGTCATAATTTATGGGGAATAAATTAATCGTCTGAACTTTTAATTCTCTCACTAATCCGAATTCACCTAATTCAGCAGCTGAAGAAGTCAACTGATTATAATATTTGGGAGTTACTTGATAATTATATTCAGCGAAACCATTTACCTTTTTAAGAAATGGTTTTGGAGCAAGTGAACCATTAATTATTGAAAATTCAGAAGAAACTATACTGATTTTATTAGATGAAGAAGGCACACCTATATTTAATTCCCTTTTTAAAATTCCGGGAAGTCCAAATTCTAATTTGTTGTCAATAAATGAATTGGAAATAGTAAATTTATAAAATCTACCGGATGGAGTATTGATAATTTGAGTATCAATTACCATAGGAGTAAATTCAATTAAAATAGAATTACTATTAGACGATAAAATTCTTACATCTTGAGCGGATAGAACCGAGGCAGATACTAAGAATAAAAATAAAGAGAATATATATTTCATTAAACCTATTTAATAAATAGTGTAAAAATGTCCCGTAGCAAATTCTCTATAATTTTTTCCTTAAGTTTAGACAAAATTACTCAAACATCGACTTAAATGTCAAGTCCATTAATTTTGGGTGTATATTTTAACGTATTCTGATAAAAAAGGGAAAATACTTATTTCATGATATTTGCTTATTTACGGGCGTTCTTTTTATAAAAGATACAATAATTAGTTAGATTACAAAAATCGCATTTAGGTTTTTTTGCATTGCAAATAGTTCTGCCATGAGTAGCTAACCAATGCGAAGAATTAATCCAATATTCTTCAGGCAGAAGTTCTTTTAATTTCAACTCAATTTTATCAGGATTATCAGAATCTATAAAGCCCAAAAGATTAGATAATCTTTTAACATGAGTATCGACAGCAATCGCAGGGATACCAAAAGCATTGCCTGCAACAACTGAAGCTGTTTTTCTTCCGACTCCGCTTAATTTAGTTAAATCATTAAAATCAATCGGCACTTCTGAATTATGCTTTTCCACTAATTCTTTACAACAAGCAATAATAGACTTAGCTTTTTGTCTATAAAAACCGGTAGAGAAAATATCTTGCTCTAATTCCTCCGGTAACACATTTAGGAAATCTTTAGGCGATTTATACTTTTTGAATAAAGATTTAGTAACAATATTTACTCTAGCATCGGTGCACTGTGCAGAAAGAATTGTAGCAATAAGCAATTCAAAAGGATTAGAGTAATCCAATGCAGGTTTTACATCGGGATAAGAATCCTTCAGATTATTAAAAATCTCTATAGCTCTATTTTTTTCTTTATTATCCATATTCATAAAAAACAAAAAGGGAAATAGAAAGATTTCCCTTTAGTAGCGCGTACGGGGTTCGAACCCGTGATCTCCGCCTTGAGAGGGCGGCGTCCTAAGCCACTAGACGAACGCGCCTTGAAACTTTATTCAAAATTAGTTTTTAAGAATAGTAAATTCAACTCTTCTATTCTGTTCTCTACCTGCATCAGTTGCATTAGAGGTTAATGGTTTATCTTTACCATATCCCTTTGTAACAATTCTATTAGAAGCGATACCTTTAGATACAATATATGCCTTAGTAGCGTCTGCTCTTTTTTGCGATAGTTCCATATTATATTTATCTGCTCCAATATTATCCGTATGTCCGGAAATTTCAATTTCTACCTTTGCATTGTCTGTTAAAAATTTTACAACTCTATCAAGTTCATCATAAGAATCTGCTAATAATGTAGCTTTATTGAAATCGAAGTAAACATTATTGAGTTGGAATGTTGTTCCTACTGCTATTTCTTCTTTTTTAATTTCAAGTTTTTCGGCATGAGCGAACCAATTTCCGCCTATACCATTAATTTGAGTATCTCCCCAAGAAGTAACTTTAAGGATAAAACCATCACGAGAAACTGCTTTAGCTTCAACTGAATAACGAATTTTTGTTTTATTAGCTGCATCTACTACCGTGATAGAAGTATAAACCTGTGGCTTTGATTCGAATGGGACAGAGAAAGAAATTTCTTTTTCAACAACTCTCGAGCCGCTATTTTTATCTAAAGTATATCCTGAAACGCTTTTATCAAAGAAAAAATCACCGCTTGCCATCTGGGCTAGTGAAAAACTTGTAACTAAAAGAGTAATTATGACGAAATATTTAATTTTATTCAACATTCTGCCCTCAAATTATTATTAGATATTTAAAGATAAAGAAAAATGCTCTATTTCGGAAAGATATTTTGAGATTTTACCACGGAACTAATTGCTGAATGGAGCGTCTTAATAAGTGAAGAAACAAATAAATCAAATTGGGGGGAACCAAAATGAAAACTTCAAAAATGTTCTTTGTAATTGCTCTTTTCTTAGTTTCATCAATTGCAGTAAAAGCAGTAGAACCTGCAAGAGAAAAAGCGCTAAACAATTTCAATCAAGTCGAAAAAAATTTAATTGTCGGCTTAAATTCTGAAAATGAAGGATTGAAATTAAGCTCCGCCTACTATCTCGGCGAGTATCAATCAGAAAATGCCGTAATACCATTAATGGCAATATTGAAAAGCAACCAAAAAGATTGCCAAAAAGTATCAGCAGCATTATCATTAATCAAAATTAATGATCCACGCGGTGTCTTTGCAGTTAAAAGAGCAGCTATTTTCGATGACAGTGAGTACGTGAGAAGAATGTGCGCAAAATTCTATGCTCAAACTCTCAAAGATAATAACACAAATTAACAAACAATTCTAAATGCGGTTATAAAGCTTATGGGTGGAAAACTTTATAACCGCTTTCTTTTAGTTCAACATTCCAATTAACTTATTTAAAGATTTATCCGTATCTAAGCCAAGCTCAATTGTAATTACTTTTCTTCCTGCATCCAAAAGTGCTTTTCTATCTCCAAGACTTTGCGCCTTTACTAATACTCCAAATGAGTATGAATAACAATCAGCAAGTGGCTCATCCGGTATCATTAAATCAGAACTATTTTCTTCAATTAATTGAATGAATAAACCTTTACCCTTGTCCCCTTTATGAAGCTGACCGGTAGAATGCAAAAATCTCGGACCTATACCATACGTCAGCGGAAGATTATATTTTTTCTGAATTGCTTTCTTTAATTCTGTTACCTTTTCTTCTGAAACAGAATTTGGATTTATAAATGCTTGTATCGAAATATATTCATAATCTGATTTGTCAAAATCTAGTTCAGATCCTAATTCAGAATAACCTTTATCTGTATTTATATCAAAAGAGCTTCCTGCAAACTTAGGATTATTTTGAGGTAGTACTTTTGTTTCAATATAATTCTTAATCATTTCTCTTGCTACAATTTTTGCTGATTCTACATTTGGCTGATCATAAGGTTGAATATCGATTAAATATCCTGCAATAGCAGTGGCAAATTCCCATTTAAAAAATTCTTTCCCGATATCATAAATATCTTTTAATTTAATTTTTATTACAGGAACATCTGCATTTTCAAATTCTTTTACCTCGTTTTCTAAAAATGATTCATTCTCCAAATGGATAAAAATAAAAACACGATCCTTAGTATAATTATTAATAGCTGTAATAGGTTCTCCGTCTATCGGTAAAATTCCTTTCCCATTTTTACCTGTGCTTTCGGCGATTAACTGCTCAATCCAAGCACCAAATGAAGGTAGTTTGGGAGATATAAAAAATGTTAATTTATCGATTCCCTTATTGGCTAAAGTTCCGATAACTGCCCCAAGCTGTGCAGGGCTATTTTGTTCTAGATTATTTTGTTGAGATTCTTTTACTACATTATTAAGTTCTATCATTAATTTGAAAAGATCAACACCTGCGAATGCAGCAGGAACTAAACCGAAAAGAGATAGAGCAGAAAATCTTCCGCCGATATTAGGATCGTTAATAAAAATTTTCCTTACTCCTAATTTTTTCCCCATCTCCTCTAAGCCACTACCCGGATCGGTAATAAAAGCGAAATGGTTTTTCACTGTTTCATTACCCAACTTTTTTGCAGCGCGAGTAAAGAAATATTTCATTAATGAAATAGTTTCTATAGTGCCGCCGGATTTGGTCGATACAATATAAAGTGTTTTCTCGGGTGATACTTTTTGTTCTAAATCATTAATTACATCTGGATGAGTGCTATCAATAACAAAAATATTGAACTTGGAGCTAAAAGTTTTAGAAAAGACTTCGGGGGCTAAACTCGATCCACCCATACCCATTATTACAACATTTTCAAATCCTTCATTTTTTATGTCGTCCACAAAAGAATTAATTTCTCTAAGAGAAGAACTTGGAATTTGATTACAGTCTAACCAACCTAATCTATTGGAAACTTCATCAGGTTTTTCTGACCATACAGTAAAATCCTTTTTCCAAATTCTTTCAATGATATTATTTTGTTTTAATTTATCAAGATTATTTAAAATGTCAGACTCGTTTTCCTTGATTAAAAATTTCAATTCATTATTGCTAATTAGCTTATTCATATTTATCTCCAAAATTTATTATCAAAATATACTTAAATCGAGAGAAAGTATTAAATTAGATATCAATAAAAAGTGAGGAAACATGAAATATCTTTCAAAAATCGTAGCCGGATTTTGGCGATTAAAAGAATGGAACTATTCAACACAAGAAATTGAGCGATTAATTGATCTCTGTTTAGAAAATGGAGTTACATCATTCGACCATGCCGATATTTATGGGAATTATGAATGTGATATAGAATTTGGGAAAGTATTAAACCATAATTCTTCATTGAGAGAAAAGATGACGATAGTAACCAAATGCGGGATTAAACTTGGTACGGATAAGAATCCTGAACTTAGCATGACAATCTATGATACATCTTACGAAAATATTATAAAATCTGCAGAGAATTCATTAGATCACCTGAAAACCGATTACATTGATATTTTATTAATTCATAGACCCGATCCACTTACTGATCCTGACGAAGTAGCAAAAGCATTTTCACAACTAAAAGATGAGGGTAAAGTAAAACATTTTGGTGTCTCAAATTTTTTACCATTTCAATATGATTTACTCGTTTCGCGATTAGATTTCCCGTTAGTTACAAATC
>CALDDL010000044.1 GCA_937936675.1 uncultured bacterium | reverse complement strand
TATAAATAGGCGGCATTTTATTGCCGCCTTTATTAATTTATTCTTCGGCTTCTTTTGATTTTTGATATTCGTCAATAATTTTCTGTTGAACGTCTTTTGGTACTTCTTCATAATGTGAGAATTGAGTAGTGTGCGAACCCCTCGCTTGAGTCAATGAACGTAATTGAGTTGAATATTTATATAACTCGGAAAGCGGCACTTTCGCTTTTATTATCTGATAGTTGCCCTCTGAATCCATTCCAAGAATCTTTCCTCTTCTTCCCGATACATCACCCATTACATCACCCATAAATTCCTTCGGAATCTTTACATCTATATCATATATCGGTTCAAGAATAATCGGTTTTGCCTCCTGAAATCCTTTTCTAAATGCTTGTGAAGCTGCTATCTTGAACGATACTTCATCTGAATCTACATCATGATAACTACCAAAAAATAGAGTAACTTTTACGTCAATTACTTTACTTCCAGTTAGAACTCCCTTAGCCATTACTTCTGCTAAACCTTTTTCCACTGCAGGAATAAATCTGCCCGGAACTACTCCACCAACAATTGCATCCACAAATTCAAATCCCGCACCACGCGGCTGAGGTTCTAATTTTAACTGTACATGTCCGTATTGTCCTCTTCCACCTGATTGCTTCTTATGTTTATATTCAGCGTTTTCACATACCGCTTTTATTGTCTCACGATATGGTATGCGTGGTTCAATTAATTCCACATCAACATTATATCTATCTTTTAACATCTTCACTGCTAATAATAATTGTAGTTCCCCTTGCCCTGATACAACTGTTTGACCTAATTCAGGTTCAAATCTTACGTTTAATGTTGTATCTTCTTCATGTGCTGTGTGTAACCCGGAAGAAATTTTATCTTCATCACCCTTTGATTTTGGTTTAATAGCAGCACGATATACAGGATTTGGAAATGCTAATTCTGGTAATAAAACATTCAAACTTTTTGAGCATAATGTATCAGCTGTATGACTGTCTTTTAATTTTACCACCGCTCCGATATCACCGGCATTCAATGTGCTTACGTCTGTTCTCGTTTTCCCGTTTAGTACAAATAATTGACCCAATCTTTCTGTTTTGTCCTTGCGTGTATTAAGTATATCAAGTCCCGGATGTAACGATCCCGAATATACTTTGAAAATTGATAGCTCTCCTACATGCTGCTCCGATAACGATTTGAAAATTAATAATGCAGGTTCTCCATTAGGATCACATTTAATTTCAACTTCTTCTTCGGTATCTTTATTAATTGCAATTGCAGTAGAACGATCAGCAGGCGATGGTAAATAATTTACCGTAAAATCTAAAAATGAATTTAACCCTACCCCTTTAGTAGCAGAAAGAGCAAATGCCGGAATTAACCCTAAATTTATTATTGCTTTTTTTAATCCGCTTTTTAATTCATCTTCGTTTAATGTACCTTCTTCAAAGAATCTATTCATTAATTCTTCATCAGATTCGGCAATCTTTTCAATCAGTTCTTCGCGAAGCTTCTCTGCTTGCTCTTTTATGTCAGCAGGAATTTCAGATTCAGTAACTTTCTTAGAACCAGAATCTCCATAAGTAACTAATTTCATTTTCAATAAATCAACCACAGAATTAAATGCTAAACCTTCTTTAGCAGGAAATGTTACGGGAATAATATCATTACTTAATAATTCTTTAGCTTGCTCTAATGTTTCAAAAAACTTTGAATGCTCACTATCGCACTTATTAATAATTACCGCTGCCGGTAATGATTTGTCTTTTATGAATCCCCAGGTCTGTTCAGTAGATACTTCAATTCCTTCTGCACTTTTTATTACCGACACCGCCGTATCAACTACATGAAGCCCTGCAATCACCTGACCAATAAAATCGGGAAATCCGGGTGTATCAATAATATTTACTTTAGTGCTGTTCCATTCTAAGTGAAGTGGTGCTAGAGAAATAGATATCTGTCGCTCTATTTCATTCGGATTGTAATCTGCTACTGTGTTTCCTTCTTCGATTCTGCCGATACGATTAATTTCACCGGCTTGAAATAATAAGTTTTCAGCGATAGAGGTTTTACCACTGCTGCCATGTCCTACAAAAGCAATGTTGCGGATATTCTCAGGATTATACTCTTTCAACGTTTAATCTCCTTACAAATACACATGTTAATTAATTGATTACTTGTTTTTATATCGACTCCAGAAAGTAGAGATGCCCTTATACAAAGCTTTCAAATTTGTAATTAGATCGCCCGCCGGAAAATCCTGACTTCGGAGAATTGAAAATGGAGTGAAATATTTAATCTTATCTTTTACTTTCTCGATCGTATTCTCTATTTCATCCCAATAATGCTCTGCCCCGGTTATTATCCTGTTTGATTTATCAATCGAATCATTCAAATTTTCTAATACCGGTATTGCGGTATCAACCAATTTTGCAATGTCTTCCTGCATCTTCTCAACTTTATCTACTACCCTTTTGAGGTAGTAGATAAATGAGATACATAATGCCGAAGCAGATAATGCTAATATTATTAAAAATATATCAAGCACATTCATATTGATTATGCTTTCTCTGATTTATAAGCATCAACACCTGCTTTAACTGCCGTTTTTAGTCTTTCGCTCTCTTTCTCAATCTTACCTTTGCCCGCATCAACCAATACATTGGCTTTGTCTTTTGCTTCTGATAAGATCCCTTCTGCTTCTGATATTAAAGCGTCAACCTTTACTTTTGTTTCAGCAACTAATTTGTCAGATTTTTTTTTCCCGTCATTGATTAGCTGTGATGCTTTATCTTTTGCTTGTTCTATATATTCTTCTGCGTCATCCAATAAATCTTTAGATTTTGATTTAATGTCTGAGCGAAATTCTTTACCTGACTTCGGAGCATAAAGAAGAGCTAATACCGAACCAAGGGCTGCACCGGTTAATAAACCGATAAATAATCCTTTTGCTACACCATTTTCTTCTCTCATAATTACCTCCATTTGTATTTATAAATGTTTTATTAAAATAATATTGTAATGCTCTAAAATCAAGGATAACCGTGTCTAAAGATGTTTATTCCTATTTCATGTTTTTGACTATTTCCTTGGCAAAGGTGGAGCATTTTACTTCTTTTGCACCTTTGAGCAATCGAGCAAAATCATAAGTTACTACTTTTGATTTGATCGTTTTTGTTATTGCTTTCTCTATCATTGCTGCCGCTTCTTTCCATCCGAGATATTCAAGAAGCATTACTCCCGATAGTATAACCGAACCGGGATTAATCTTATCTAAACCTGCATATTTTGGTGCAGTGCCATGTGTGGCTTCAAATACTGCATAATGATAACTCATATTAGCTCCCGGTGCTATCCCGAGTCCGCCAACCTGTGCTGCACATGCATCCGAGAGATAATCTCCATTTAAATTCGGAGTTGCTACTACATCATATTCCTCCGGTCTTAGTAGTACCTGCTGGAACATCGAATCGGCAATCCTGTCTTTTATTAATATCTTTCCTTCAGGCATCTTGCCATTGTAGCTCTTCCACAACTCATCTTCCGAAATTGTTTCATTTGCAAAGAATTTTTTTGCCGTCTCATATCCCCATTCCTTAAAAGCACCTTCCGTAAATTTCATTATATTGCCTTTATGTACTAAGGTTACGCTCTTTCTCTTATTCTCAATTGCAAATTCAATCGCCTTTTTTACTAATCTCTCTGTGCCGAATTTACTTATCGGTTTTATTCCAACCCCCGATGTGGTACGAATATTTTTGTCATATTTCTTATTGATATATTTTATTAAACTAGTCGCTTCTTTGGATTCTGCCTTGAATTCTACTCCCATATAAACGTCTTCGGTATTCTCTCTGAATATTACTACATCTAAATCCTGTGGACGTTTTACGGGACTCGGAGTTCCTGAATAATATTTTACCGGTCTTACGCATGCATATAGATCAAGTTCCTGACGAAGTGCTACGTTCAGACTTCTAATACCACCACCTACTGGTGTCGTTAAAGGTCCTTTAATTGCAACTACAAATTCCTTAATCGCTTCAATTGTTTCCTGCGGAAGCCATTGATTCTTTCCATATACTTTTACCGCTTTCTCACCTGCATATACTTCCATCCAAACTAATTTTCTCTTCCCTTTATATGCTTTTTTTACTGCTGCATCAAAAACTAATTTAGAAGCATTCCAAATATCCGGTCCTGTTCCGTCACCTTCAATAAATGGAATTATTGGCTGCTCTGGAATTACTAAATTATCCCCTTGAATAGTTATTCTTTCACCTTCTGTTGGAAGTTCGATTTTTTTATAACGCGGCATTGCTACTCCGATTTTTATTATTTAGTTATATTTTAATTTCAATTTA
>CALDDL010000043.1 GCA_937936675.1 uncultured bacterium | reverse complement strand
GTTTATGGAATTATTTTACTAGTAATAAATCCCAAATAGATTACGGGTATGAGGAAGCAGAATTTTTCCCTTCGAATATAAAACCGGGAATGACTATTGATTTTAGTAGAGGGGCGCAGACCGTAACTGTAACAAGTAAGCCCATTTCCAATAACTATTGCCTTTTCAAAAATGAAAATGAATTCGTTGCTCTAATTACTAATAGTGATATAGAAAGCAGTATTTCGCAATCTCAAAAGACTGTCGATTATAGTTATACATTATCGACTGAATCATTTATGAATAGCACAAAAATAGCTAACGGATACTACTCGTTATTACAAAGTTCATTTAAAAATATGCTTTATGAATCGGACATATTGAATGATGCGATAATAGATAAATCGATATTAAATGAGCAGAAAGATTATGCATTTCCTCAACCATTTAACTATTCTAAGCATAATGTATTATATTTACCGGCTCCCGATTCCGATACTTTTGATATGGAATTGAGCGTCTATGATGTAGCGATGAATTTAGTTTTTAATGGACTTGTAAGAAGAAGTGTTAATAATATGTCGGTCATCCAATGGATGCCGCTTAACAAAAATTTCAAACAGCTATCATCGGGCATTTATCTTTATATTACCAAATCGGGCGATAACACTAAAAACGGGAAATTTGCGATACTCAATGATTGATTATAAAATAAAAATTGAAAATCTTCGTAAAGTATTCGGAAGAAGACTAATATTTGATGGAATAAATATTGAATTAAATTCCGGTTCTATATATGGCGTTTCCGGTCCTAATGGATCAGGTAAATCAACTATCGTAAAATTAATTAGCGGATTAATTTCACCTACCAAAGGGAAGGTAATCCACACAATTAATGGTAATGATATAATTGAAGAAAAACTTCATAATCATCTTGGATTTGTCTCTCCATATCTTATAATGTATGATGAATTTAGCGGATTAGAAAATATCGAACAGATAATGAAGATAAGAGGATTAAAAATAGATTATGATTACGTTACAAAATTATTTGATGATGTTAATCTAAAAGAAAGAAAATTTGATCTTGTAAAAGGATATTCATCGGGAATGAAACAGAGATTAAAATTTGTATTTGCATTAATACACAATCCCGAGCTTTTAATATTTGATGAACCTACCTCTAACTTAGATAGCGAAGGAAAAGAAAAAGTTTATAAACTGATAAGAGAAGAAAGAGAAAAAGGAAAGTTGATTATTATAGCTTCTAATGAAGCCGAAGACCTAAAGCAATGCGATATAACAATAGATTTAATTAATTATAAAAAAGTAAATTAATGAAGCCACTTGCACTATTTAATAAAGATTGGCAATCGGAACTAAGAACACGGTACGCAA
>CALDDL010000042.1 GCA_937936675.1 uncultured bacterium | reverse complement strand
TTTAATCGGGTCTGCAGAGAATGATGTAATTTTTCCCGGAGCCATATATTTTACATTTGCAATAGCTGTATCAATTACTTCCCCCTCAGTTATCAATACGTATTGTGCTTCATTACCCGGAGTTACGACCATTGAATCTGTTGCATTTACAGATTGACCATTGATTTTCACTTTTGTGCCGGCAGTAGTTTCCCAATAAAGTTTAACCTGTTCTCCCTGCTCATAGAAATTTGGAACAGCGTAAAAATTCCTTATAATACCTGTTGCACTGTTTATAATAGCATCGTAAGCCCATTGAGCTAAAATTGTATTACCGGCATTAGATGGGTGAATTCCATCATAAAAAAGATCGGGATGTGGAAGCATAGCATTATAAAAATCAATCAAGTATGCACCGGCAGCTTTACGAACCGAATCGGCAGCGGGAATTACCTTTTCTACCAATACGGATTGTGTGATTCCAAATCCATCAATATGAATTGGGCAAGGACTTGCAACAAATATTTGTGGATTTTTACCATTTAATCTAAATTCTCTAATCATTTCCATATAGTCATCATAGTATTCATCTAAATAAATTCTATTTTGAGGTTTCGTATCATTCGTGCCAAGTTTTATAATTATTATATCAGGTTCAAAGTTTTTTGCATTTCTATATACCGGTTCGTTAATATATGGGAAATCACCTCTTTTAAGAAGAGTTGTCCCCGAAACACCGAAATTGGAAACGATATAGTGAGAACCGAGCATTGTTTGGAGCTGATTTGGATATGAATGTGCACCACCTCCAATTGTGATACTATTTCCTATACATGCTATTTTAATTTTTTTTAATTGAGACATTGAACTTGTAAAAGAGATAAAGAATAGAGCTATTGTAATAAATGTAACGATTCGTTTCATAAATTTTCCTCTTCAATATTAAAAAGAAAAATGCAAAAATCACGCCAAATTAAAAATTTCTTTTTCGTCCAATTTATCGATAATTACTTATGAAGGCTTTATTAGATTAATAAAAATTTTACTTTTTGATAAAGAGATGCAAATTTCCCCTATCCTTTTTTCTGCAAATTAAATGGAGAGTACAATATAAAAATCCGCGCAAAGTTTTGATGAATTATTCTAAATAGATACGAGGCACTCGGGTATTAATATTTGTAAGTATTTCATAAGGAATTGTTCCTGCCCATTTTGCCAGATCTTCGACCTTAATTTCTGATTGCTCTGATTTACCGATTAAGATAACTTCATCACCGTTAAATGCGCTATCTTGCTCAATATTAACAACTAATTGATCCATTGAGATAGAGCCCACTACTGGATACCGCTTATCATGAATTATTACTTCGGCACTGCCGGTCATACTTCTTAAATAACCATCTCCATAACCAACGGGGACAGTAACTGCTCTAATATTATGATCGCTTACCCATTTAGACCCATAACCTACGGGGTGATTTGGTTTAATTACCTTAAAATATACAACTAATGATTTCCATTGAAGTGCGGGTAAAACTTGAATTGGTTTGATCATTTCGTATGATGGATAAACTCCATACAACATTATTCCGGGGCGAACCATATCCAAATTTGCTTCGGGCATTTGGCATATAGCACCTGAATTAGAAATATGTCTTATTGGTGCTTCAATTGAATGTTTTTCATAAAAACGAAGTACTTCATTAAAACGCTCGAACTGCAATCGGGTATAACTTAAATCACTATTTTCCGAATTGGCAAGATGAGAGTATATTCCATCTACAAGAATATTTTTGTATTTGAGCGATTCTTCTAAAAGTTTATCCGCGCTATAATAATGAACACCAATACGCTCCATGCCGGTATCAATCTTTAAGTGCACTTTAGCTTTCTTTTTAAGCTCTATCGATATCTCATCAATTTGTTTTAATTTTTCGATTGAGGAGGCGGTCATTGCAAGATCGTATTTAATAAAGACAGGGATTTGATTTCCCCAGATACCACCAAGAACCAATATCGGGATTGTAACACCTGATTCACGTAAAAGAATACCCTCTTCGAGTACCGCTACACCAATATAATCAGCTTTGAGTTCTTCCATTAATTGCCCAACTTTAACAAGCCCATGACCATAAGCATTTGCTTTCAGAATTGGCATTACTTTAGCAGGGAAAACGTGCGACTTGATTTTAAGATAATTCTCTTTTAATAATCTTAAATCTATTTGGAGCTGTGTCGGACGAATAATATCATCAACAGCCATTACCGGATAATTAACTAAATTGTTCATCAAACCTTATTATTAATAAAACTAAAATAAGGTTTTTGTTTAACTCAAAAAAGAGAATGCTTATTTTATTAATAGAAGCTTCAGTTTAGAAAAGCTGTTTTTGTTTGATAGAATACAGAAATAAATTCCGGATGATACATAATTCCCATTATCATTCATCCCTTCCCAGCGTGTTACATAATTACCGGCAGGCATCTCTTCATTAACCAATCCCCTGATTCTTTCTCCGAGTAAATTATAAATATCGATTTTTACTATCCCGGGAGTGGAGACGAGATAATTAATTACAGTAGAAGGATTAAAAGGATTTGGATAATTTGATACTAATTTTGTTTCTGTCGGAATTTGTTCATTTCGTTCTTCCTTAACCGCAACCGGAATATCAATTAATTTACTAATCTCGGCGGGCAAAATTGCATTATCATAAATTCTTACCTCATCTAAATTGCCTTTGAAATTATAATTAGAATTATTCGGCAGCATTTGAGCAATCATCAAGTCTTGACTTGCGGTTAAAAGTTTTCCGCTCCATGAAGTGAAAGCATTTAAGTCCCCATTGATCCATATCTCTAAATCAGTCCCATCATAAGAAGCAACGCAGTGATAGAGAGTATTTGACTTAAGAGTAACTTCACTATCTAAATCGATAATACCATTATTCACGGAATTATTCGTCTTTATAGTCCATCTGAGTTTTTTTGCGGAAATAGAAATTTTGTATCTATTTTCATAACTACCATGTGAAATAACATAAGTTTCGCTTTCAGTCAAAGAACCTGTTTTAATCCAAAAGCCAATTGAAATTCCATTTTGGAAATTGAGAGTTGAATTATTTTTTATTTGCACATTATCATTAACGCCATCGAAATTCAAAGCACTATTAGTTTGATTTAATCGATCATTAACAAAGATAGCTCCGTTGTTAATTCCATTATTACCCTTTCCACTTTCATCAAGAACATTTGAATTAAACGGATAGTATGCAATTAAATTTGGATTGGAATATTTTTGAAAATCTCGAACAAGAATTTTAATACTATCAGTTGTAGTGCCTCCTCTTCCATCATCAATTGAGCAATTCAGGAAGTAAATACCTTGAGATGTCGGAGCAATCCAAAATGTTGTATCTGCAATCGTTTCAAATGTTCCAAATTCACTGCTCCAGTTGACAGTTAAATTATCTTGATCAAGGTCGGATGCTTTTAGTATTAGTTTTGTTTTTCCGCCAATATCTAGTTTCCTAGGTTCTGCTTTTAATTGATTGATTTGTGGAATGTTATTAATTGATTCGACCACATTAATCTTTATTTCAGATGTATCTTTTTGTGAATTATCATCTGTAATAATTACTTTAATAATGGCTTCACCTATTTCAATTGGAATATATTCTGCGATTGGACCATTGCCAATAATGCTACCGTTTGTTGCAGACCATGAATAATTGATCAATGAATTTTCTTTATCGAAAGCTGTGCAATAAATTTTTATTTTTTTTTCTAATTTAATTGTGGACTCAGATGTGGATAGTGCCTTTATTCTTGGAGGATAATTTACATCTGTCCCTAAATTATAATCTGCAACAAGACCATTCACATAGAGTCTATTATTTTTTATTTCCTTTGTAGCATCGGAAGGAATACACATTATCACCGATGAACTTACAGAATATATCGAAATTACAAATTCGGTACTAATGCTATTGGCAATAAATTTATTACCTATCAAATCATAAATATCATAAGTACCGGAAGGAATTTTTATTGTTACAGTCCTTTCTTCTGAATATGGATTATATATTAGATATGAGGGAAAATTATTTTTTCTATAAAAATCCGTTGCATTTAAATCGAGCTGCAAAATCATCGGAATGTTTGTAGTATCAACTATCGCGGCGAGATACCCCACTGATGAGGAACTATATAAAGACAAATTAGTACTTGCCCAACCCCCTTTCTTAGCATCACCAGTCGCAGTAGCCCAGCCGGTGTTTCCTTTAAGTAAAGCTTCGTAACCTATATATGAATTAGGATCATATTCTTTTGCCCATGTGTGGCTATCCTGCCTAAGATCATCAACATAATTAGAATAAAATAATCTTGATGCGTTTGATAAATTTAAGATCCATTTACCCATTGCATTTGCAAAGCGATCATCATATTTAACTAAAGGGACTAATGCACCTGCTTGTTGAAAACCATTCATAGAAAAGGCATACTGTCTTTCTGAATCCTCGCCGATTATACCGCTTACATCCTGCGTCTGCCATTTTCCAACTATTACATTCCATAATCGTAATTGAGTTAAATCAAAACTCCAATTAAATATTTTAGGAATATCATAATTTGTTCCTATCTCTGCATTCATTCTAGCGGCAGTAAATACTCCATAAGGCAATTGAATTTCATAAGCCGGATTTGAGTTAAGTGAATTTAGAAACTCCATACACCATTCTGCACCTATTAGATATTTCTGTTCTTTGGTTTCTAAGAATGCATTATAGAGTAAATATCCAATAGCACCGGCAGCTTCCGGTTCAGGCACCCCGCTATCATTGGGAGTCATCTTAATTAGGTTCCATGCACGATGGTTCATATTCGGAATTGTCCAAGGCGATGAGCTTCCTCCCATTTTATTTACAGCTTCCAACCATCTATCTGCAAGAGAGATAAATTGCTCGTGAAAATCCGGTGTATTTGGATATAGCTTATATAAATGTTGGAAGAGAACATTTGGCATTGTTTCATACCACCAGTCATCTCCCGAACTAGTTCGCGGTGCATTCAAATATATATTTTCACCCGATTTTTTATTAAAAAACTCACGGCTCATCTTTACCCAATTATATCCGTATTGATTGCTTTTATCAATACCAACTAATGTTGCACCAACTAAAGAAGGGATAATATTTATTGCTTCGCCTGAATTTTTATGAATCGTACCGACATAGCTATCGAGACTAAAAAATTGCTCACCCGGATAATTGACAGCATCGTTCTGAATTTTTATTAAAGGAAGATATGTACCCGTAGCATTTAAACTATATGCAATAGAATCATAACCACGTGCAACCTCTTTCCAATCCCTCATTACATAAGGTGTTGGATTATTAGGCATCATTTCTATTCTTTTAAAAGTTAATTGCTGACTAAAATCATTTGTGAAGAGTAGAAATAATAACCCTATCGTAATAAATATTTTATTTTTCATTTCGCTCATTTAAAAAATTATTAAGAGATAAAACAGAAATATCATTTGGAGATATTTTCTTTTTATTGGTACTTTCTATAATTCGTAACTCACCGGGTAGAAGAATAAAACCTCTATCAGAAAAAATTGAATTACCTGAAATAAAATCCGCAAAAAACAGCGGTTTATCAACGCTTAATAGAAAGCTATTAAAACCTCTTTCATAAATTATTAAATCTACTTTTGGAAGTTGAAAGTGTTTCCATTCTTTTTTTATATAATAATTACGGTGTAATATTTTTCTTCTTTTACATAATGTAGTAATGATTATATCATCACTTGAAAAATATTTTTTTATACCGGCTACCGATAATTTTATTTGAGACTGCTTTTCAATATTTCCGTCCCTAAACAAAATTTCCTTCATCTTATTTTCAGCGGGATTATAAATATGTAGTTTATAGTTGTATGAGACATTATTAATAGAATGATTACTAATTTCGATATAGTATTTATCATTCTCTTTTAATACTCTATGCGTAACTTCTGCGAAACTTTTTTTTACAAAATGGTAAGCTATTTTTGGAAGCTCTTGACTATCGATAAGGGACCAACTAGTAACCGGATTAGTATCATTTATCTGCCATATTATTGTACCATTTGTAATTTGATTAAATCTCCAATGTTCAAGGCAAGTCTTGAGCGCAAATGCTTGATTTAATTGACTTAGATAATTAAATTTTTCCCAGTCAGTATTTAATGGTAAATGAGCAGAAATAAATCTGATTACTCTTTCGTTTCCCTCTGTCTGCTTATTGTGAAATTCAAATATGGAGCTATGAATTTTCCTCTCAGGTTTAGGAATATATTTATTTAAAGTAGAGATATTGGCAGTACCTTGAAATCCAAATTCTGTAACGAATAGACTATTATCAGTTTTCACATTTGTATAATCTATCCAATTGCTCCATACATCCCATTGATGCCTATTACCGCTGGTTTGAGAATTTGGATCTTTATCAAAACCGAACGGTGATGATTCCCAATAAGCTCTAATAGGATCTTCTTTCTCTAATATTTCCGGAATCAATTTGTTAAATATTTTATATCCAGGCATTTTAATGTAGTCAGAATTCTGTTCTTTAGTCCAGTTCCATTCATTTTCATTATTACCGCACCAAATAGCAAGCGAAGGATGGTATTGAATTCTATTAACGTTATAAATAACCTCATCGCCTACATTTTTCATAAATTCTTTAATCTCAGGATAAGCCCCGCAAGCGAACATAAAATCCTGCCATACTAATAAACCCAGTTCATCGCATAATGCGTAAAAAACATCTTTCTCATAAATGCCTCCACCCCACACTCTTACGATATTCATGTTCCCCTGTACTGCATACGAAAGAAGATTTCTATATTTTTCATCTGTTACTCTATTAAGGAAAGCATCGCCGGGAATCCAATTAACTCCTTTTGAGAATATTTTTATTCCATTTAATATGAAATAAAATACTTCTTTTTTATCATCCTTAAGTTTCAATTCAATTGTTCTGATACCAATATTTTTATTAAACGTGCTCAAAGAAACATTTTTGTAATCGGATAAAGATATTTCTAGGTTATATAAATTTTGTTTTCCATAACCATTACACCACCAAAGTTTTGGATTCGGTATTTCAACTATCAATTCATTATTTGCCTTACATTTCTCAATCGAGAAGGAATATACTTCATCAGCATTTTTAATATTTATTTTTGCGGAAACATTTTTATTGATTTTATTCTTAATTGAAAATGTGATTTTTACTTGCGCAAGAGAATCGGATGATTTAAGAGTATCGAACTTAAAACTATCGATAGTTGGTAAATCATTTTTCAAGATATAAACATCTTTCCAGATTCCGGAAGTTGCAAAAACAGGTCCCCAATCCCAACCGAATGAATATTGCGCTTTTCTTATATAAGCTCGATAGGAATTTAATGCTACCGGCAGTTTTCCATATTTTTCTTCTTCTGCTAATGCATATTTTGTCGGTGATTTTAGAATTACCTTTAATTTATTCCCTGTGCTTTTTAATAATTTTGAGATCGGAAATTCGTAACGAATAAACATATTTTTAGTTTTGCCAAGAAGAGTATTATTGAGATAAATTTCGGAGATAGTATCTACACCTTCAAAGACAATAGTTTCATTACCAAAGATCGATTGATTGTAATTAAATTCTTTTTCATAAGTCCAATCGAGTTCTGAGATCCATTGTAGTCTTAATTCATTATCGGCATAGAAAGGATCGTCTATTAATTTGTGCTTCAATAAATCGGTATGAATTGTCCCGGGTACATTAGCACTTAATTTTCTGTTTTTAATAGAAGAATAATCTTTGATATAATTTTTGATTTTAGAGTTAAGTATAAAACTCCACCCCTTATTTAATCCTATTTTTTCCATAGCTACATTCTTATTCTAATTTGTGATTGAGAGTGATCGTGCGTAAACTTTATTAGATATTCATCATTAATAATTTCAGGCTCTATTTCTTTTTCATCTATAAATATTGTTTTCGGTTTTTGAGGTGAATAGAAACGGATAAAACTCTTATGTCCCTTAAATGCGCTTAAGAAGAGGATGATTTCCTTTCCTTCTTCGATCTTTTCTAATTTCGAATTGCATTCGAGAAGAAGTAAGTCATCATATTTACCCAGATTTATTTCGATATTCTTTGCTTTAATATTCCTAGGTATGACAAGAGAACTAATTTTCTTTTCGTCTATCATTATTCTAAAATTTTCTGAACGGTTAATAGCAACATTTGCCAATTCGGAATTGATATTTAAATCGAATGATATTTTTTGAGAATTTAATGGAATATACGGAGAGAAAGTGATGTTCCAATCATTATTATCTATTCCAAGAATATGATAAAGAGAATAAAGGTACCAACCTCCCGCCCATGTGAATTGTGGTTTATCGATTTTGCCATATTCATTAGGATTCTCTTTATTACTATTTCTAACTTCATACATTGCAGGCTGTCCGTTTGGTCCTTCCTTAATTCCATCAATAGTCATTGTTGTTTTGATAAAATTAATTGCTTCCTCTTTTTCATTATTACGAGCAAGTGCTAAAGCATACCAAACATTTATATGAGGCCAGATACCCCCATTCATATACTGATACTTCGGACCTGATTCATTATTTTGTAAATGCCATACTTCTTGTAAATTTTCAAAATCCATTGGATATACCGTATAAACACCAATCTTATTATCGACTAATTTAGATTTCGCAGTCGTGATTAATTTATCTAGCTTATCTCTATCGATGGTATTAAAATGAGCCGCTAGAAGAGAACCTCCATAATAATGTGTATCAAATACTCCGGCTTCAATATTATTCATCAGATAATTATAATCTTTATTCCAAAGTACTGTATTAAGATTCACTTCCATTTTATTTGCGGTATTTTCTAGGATTGAAAGTTCAGAACCATTTCCACTAAAATTAGATACAAGAGATACGTATGCACGAATAGCTTTAATAGATAAGAGAGTCATATAACTTCTCTGTCCATATCGTCTTCCGATATCCCACCAATCAGGTCGATAAGACCACATCAGATCATCATCACCTTTTGTTTTTAATGCTTGTGTAATAGATTTTTTGGCATAAGGAAGGAATCTTTTTATGAATATAGAATCGTTAGTATATTTCATATATTCTGAGGCTGCTATAATAAACCAAAAATTATTCCAATTATCATTACTGGCATATTCAGTTACAAATGTTGAATCTTTCCAGTAGTAAGCATGCGGAATAATCAAACTATCATTAGAATGCTTCATTATAAATTCAAGATCACTTTTTACACGCTCTTTATCAAATTTGACGGCAGCCAAATCAGTCAATAAGACATCGTGAGTAAAATAAAAATTATATTCTGCGGGACATGGCATAGGTTCTATATCGCCATCAATATAGTGTTTATTAGTCTCTAGTATTGCCTTAGACCAAAGAACTGATTTATCAAGTTTTTCGTCTCCAGTTGTAAAAGTAGAAGCCGAACTAATTTTTGAAATAATATTTTGCTCAAATGATTTTATTTGTCGAGAATAATTTTGCTCGAGATCATTCGTTAAAGCAAGTAGTTCATCTTTTTTGCAAGAACCTATTATCTGTACGAAGGAAAGTGAATCTCCCGGAGCTACTTCTTTCTCGAACGCTTGAAGAAACCAATCATTCTTTAATTTTACTTTTGATGGCTTTCCGTCCGGGTATAAAATATAGATTGAAGCTTTCCCGGTTTCACTTGATAAGTGTTCGGCAACGAATAGCTTATTTTCTATCGTTTCAAATCTAAAATCATTTTTATAGGCAAAAGTATGAGACGTTTTTAAGGAGAGATTATTTTCCAATTCTAGTTTAAGATTTTGTTTCCTTCCGCTCTTATTAATTATTGCATAAGTAACAATCGAAGAACGAGTTTTATCTGTAAATCGATATGATATTTTTATAATTTTATTATTATACTCTTTTTGAAAATCGACTGAAAAAGGAGTCAGCTTGAATGGAAATACTTCCTTAGTCAAATCGATTTTATCATTACCAAGTTGTACTATACCTTTAATGACATAAGTTGTATCTCTATACCAGTAATCGGTACTGACATCAATGCTATTAGCAAGAGGGTAGTAAAAACTTATTCTCTGCGGAAGTGGCCTGCTCTTATGAAATTCTAGACCAATAAAATTACTTCCGACTTCTATTTTAGCTTCTTTATCAAATGAGATCGGAGGAAGATTATTTTGAGAATAGAGAATAATTGGAAGAATTTGAAAAATTAAAAAAACTGAAAAATACTTTTTCATTTTTATTCACATTTTTCTAATAATTCATTTATATCTATAATTGCGAAGCTGCTTGCATAATCCGACATAGCATAAGGTATAACCAAATCATTTCCATTTTGAACCGCACCGCACGAATAAACAACATTAGGGACGTAGCCATTACGTTCATTTTCATCCGGCTCTAATAATGGATATTTAGTTCGACCAATTACTTTTGAGGGATTATCCTTATCTAGAAGGAACGCACCAATTGTGTATCTTCGTGCTGCGCCAACTCCATGGCTTAAGCATAACCATCCCTTTTCAGTTTCAATGGGCGAACCGCAATTACCTATCTGAAAAAACTCCCACGGATATTTCGGTTCCATGAGTAACTCTTTTGATTCCCAATTATCAATTCTATCAGAATACATTATAAAATTATTCTCATTATCTTGACGTGAGAGCATTACATATTTACCATTTACCTTACGAGGGAACAGTGCCATACCTTTATTTTTAATCTCATTACCTGTCATTTTCTTAACCGTAAAGTTTAAGAAGTCCTCTGTTTTTAAGAGTTGTGTGGATATATTATGCCCATCATAGGCAGTGTAGGTAGCATAATAATTTTTCTGTCCATTTCCCTCAAATAAAACAAAGCGAGCATCTTCTATACCATTTGATTCAGCAGGCATTTGAGGAAACAATACACGCTCTGATACCTCAGAATGACGATCAAACTCTGCTTCGTATTGATTATCATTAAAAGACTTAATTTGAGGCATTTCACAAAAGTGAGAATCATTATCCATAATTATTTTTGACTCAGAATCTATAATTCCGGTTTTAAAAATCAATGAAGAGATGTGTCCTTCGCCCGTGGCACGCATACTTATTATAAAACGTTTTTCATTATTCCTCAAACCGGATTGATCGGGATGCCATATTATTGATGGATTAAATAGAGCTGCACATTCTAGTGTATATTCAGATAGAAAGTATGATCCGATTAGTCTTTGTTTTACCGATGAGATTTTAACTCCTTGAGTGATGTAATCAGCGAGCTCATTAAATCTATTTAGAAATTTTTGTTCTGTATTTTTATGTCTATCAAAGTAGAGTTGCTTAATAGCTTCATATTCACTTATTGAGGTTTCCTCAGATAAAGAAATAACTCTATCAATAATTTTATTTATTCTCTTTTTATCTCCCGGTTCAAGGCTTTTTAAAATTGATTTAGTCATATCAGGTTTTAGTTCAATACCTGTCTTTCTAATTCCCATAAATATCTCCATAATTTTGAATCAATTCATGTAATGCTTTATTCGCATTTTCATCCTCTTCAATAGCTTTTATAGCTAGAAGTGCTTCAATGGTAGATTCAGCTCCAGAATTTTTATTTATGTCGTTTATTCCTATTATTCCGTCATAACCCATGCCGGTCTTTGGAAAATACATTTGGGCTTTTGCCGGGTTATTACCAAAAAACCATGTAGCAATTGCTGCGGCTAATTCGGAATATTTTTTATCTCCTGTAACTTTGGCGGCTTCCAATGTCCCCAATACCATTGAATTTATTCCATAAGCGATTTGTGAAAATTGCTTTTCATCATTCAATAAAGTCTCTCCATTGTTTTTCTTAATTGAAAATTCATTTAAGAATCCGCGCTTGAGTAAGTAGGGATAAAAATTATCTATCTCCTTAAGGGCTGAATGAAGATATTTTTTATTCTTAGTAATTTCATAAGCTTTTATTAGAGCGTAGGATTGTGTGTTTCCCCATGCGTGCCATTGATTTTCCCAACTCATAAATGCGTAATAAGGGAAATTATTCTCATCGCCTTCCTGCATTAGCATAATTCCTTCAGAAAAATCATTTATAACCCTTAAAGCAAAATCATCAGGAGCTATATTATAGTATTTCGAAAGTGCTGTAATTATTAGAGAAGCTTGATCAGAGGCAAATTCATGAGGAAGCCATGTAGGTCTAATAAATCCATCTAGATCAGTAGTTTTTTTCTCATACTTAAATTCCTTCTTCATAGCTTCAATTGTTTTCTGAATTGAAGAAAGTATTTTTTCCGAAAATGGTCTATCTAATTCTTTGAAATAAGGATAACCTTCAATAAGAGCAACAAGTGCTCTCCATGTCCACCAATTAGCTTCGGCTACACTATTTTGATGTGTCTTATTAATTGAATTATCATCCCATACAAAATTATAAAACCAGCCATTTTCGTTTTGCATATACAAAATAAATTCTAACTGTTTTTTCGCTCTTTCAAGATCTCCGGTCTTTAAATAAAAAAGTGTTGCTCGGGCAACGTCATCAATACAAGCTACCCCTTCATCGTCGTCTCCTGTCCATTTATATTCGGGATAGTCGCAGTAGATATGAGTAATTCCCATCTCTTTTCCATTTACATTTATTTCTTCATAGAGATGATTTAAATGATTCGGGTTTGATAATTTAGTTTGTGCTTGGCATTGAACAAATAAAAGCATAAAAGGGATTATTAAAAAATATTTTTTATAAAAGTATTGCATCATTATATCCTTATTATTTACAAAGAGATACTAAGTAATCGATAGTTGTTTCGGCAACGCAGATATTTTGGTCAGCTCCTGAATAATAAATTTTTAATTTACCATTTGCCTCTTCAATCCAACCGCAGGCGAAAACAACATTTGGAACATCTCCGATTCTTTCATATTCTAAATCAGGGATTAAAAATGGTTCAGTAGTTCTTCCTTTTATGATCCATGGTTTCTCAAGATCAAGAAGCACTGCACCGATTTTATAAAGCGTAGAAATTCCAAACCCGCGGACACCATGATAAAGGACAAGCCAGCCATCTTTTGTTTTTATTGGAGTACTCGAAGAACCGATTTTATCATTTTCCCACGTACCTGCAATCGGCTCCATTAAAAATTTATATCCTCCCCAATGAATTAAATCAGGACTTTTACTTATCCACATATCATGACGTTTTTCAGCAGAAGGACGATCAATTCTCCAATAATGTCCATCAATCTTTTCCGGAAACAAAGTGCAATCTTTATTTGATGGCTCCGAAATAGGTCCAAGTATTTTATATTTTTCAAAATCCTTAGTTTCGGCAAGTATTACTACCGGCATGTATTTAGAGTATCCGGTATATGTTAAATAATAAGTCTCATCAATTTTTGTAATACGAGCATCTTCAATTCCCCAATTAACATATTCGTAAAAATCTTTATGATCTTCGGGTGTAAGAGACGGTTTTTTATCTAAAACAAAATTATATCCATCATCACTAATAGCTTTCAATAGCGCAGACCTCCCATTAGGCATTTCAATTCTACACATAAGCAAATATTTATCTTTGAATATAACCGCACCCGGATTAAAAATGCTATTAATCCGGAAACTAACATTATCCTTTGTAATTATTGGGTTTTGAGAGTATTTAATAATTTCCATTTATATCACCTTTATATTATTATTCTTTTAAACCTGAGGAAGCCATACTTTGAATGAAATACTTTTGAAAAAATAGATATGCGATTATAATCGGCAGTGCAAGAATTGTAGCGGCTGCTAATTTGACTCCAAGCTGTGATTCGGCTCTTCCGCCAACTGCAAATAGAGTAACTAATTGTGGCATGGTCATCATCGATTCATCACGTATTACAATCAATGCCCAAAGGACTTCATTCCATGAAGCCATGAAAGTCAATATTCCCACTGTAATTATAGCAGGAATTGAATTAGGCCATAAAATTCCGAAAATGATTCTCATTTCTCCGCAGCCGTCAATTCGCGCTGCATCTATTAAATCTTGTGGAATTGACTTAAAATATTGCCTGAACATTATAATTGATAACGCATTCATCAAGTATGGTACTATTAAACCTAGATATGAATCAACCCACCCAAATTTTACAATTAATATATATTGTGGAATAAGAGTAATTTGAAACGGGAGAGTCATAGTAAATATTATTAGATAGAATATTGCATCACGTCCGCGGAACTCAAGCCGTGAAAGTGCATATCCTACCATAGAACCAAAAACCAAAACTCCAATTGTAATAGAAGAAGAAACTATCATACTATTTAAAAACGCTCTTGCAATTGGTATCTTTTCAAACATCAATTTGTAGCTATTAAAATTAAGATAAGAAGGAAATAAAATTAAATTCCCGATCTCATTTTCAGGTGCAATCGATGCACTTATCATCCATATAAATGGATAGAGAAATGTAATGGCGCCGACAAAAAGGAAGATATAATAAAATATTCGTTTCATATCACCTATCCTTTTCTACTAATCTTTTTTGAATAACGACTACTGCAAGAATAATCATAGCGAAAAAGAATCCAAGAGTAGCCGCATAACCCATGTGGTAATAGAAAAATCCCTGCTTATAAATATACAAGACAGCCGAAATAGTGCTATTAAGCGGACCTCCTCCCGTCATTACGTAAGGTTCGATAAATAAAGAGAAACCGCCAATTGTAGAAAGAACAACAACCATAAAGATTGTTGGATTAATTACTGGCAGAGTAATTTTGAAGAATTTTTGAAAATGAGTTGCTCCTTCTAAATCGGCAGCTTCGTAGTACTGTGGAGGCACAGTCTGAAGTCCTACTAAAAACAAGATTACATAAAGACC
>CALDDL010000041.1 GCA_937936675.1 uncultured bacterium | reverse complement strand
TTAAGGCTTTGACTGCTTTTAGCAATCCAATAATATGCATTTACAACCAACTTGCTAGAAGGATATCTAGCAATTAAATTATCATATTCGGCAATCGCTTTAGAAAAATTATCAGAATTGTAATATAGATCACCTTTTTTTAATAATATTTGATCTCCAAAAGTTGAATTAGGGTTATCGACCAAGAAACGGTCTATTTCGTTAGCGGCTTCTTCCGGTTTATCTACTGCAAGGTATGAGTATTGGATACCATTAATAGCATCTAAAACGTATTGAGATTTCGGATAATCGTTTAGTACTCGATTATAATATACATTTGCAGAATCATATACTCCTAAATTAAAATAAGAATCACCGCTAGAGTATAATGCCACCGGAACTAATTCAGATGCAGGATATTTATCTATTAACTGATTATAACTAGCAATAGCATCTCGATATTGACCGTTTTGAAAATTGATCCAACCTACAACATATTGTGATTCATCTCGATATTTTGATCTGGGAAATTTAGATTGAAGAGCTCTAAATTCATTGATTGCTTCATTTGATTTGCCTGATTTATAAAGTGCTTGAGCATATTGATAATATGCTCCATCGCTATTTAAGTTTTTTGATTCTCGGAATAAGTCGGAATAAATTGCACTAGCTCTATCATAATTTTTCATTCCGTAATAGCTATCGGCTAATCGGAACTTCGCATCATTTACTCTACTATCATTTTTATATTTTTTTATAAAATCGTTAAACTGTGCAACCGCACTATTAAAATTTTTCTGATTAAAATATGCGTATCCCTTTCCGTAAATCACTTGCTTATCAAGATCTTTTTCAGAATTCTTAACTAGATTATAATGTTTAATCGCATTATTGAATTCACCTAAGGCAGAATATGATTCAGCCAAATAGAAATTCACCTTATCCTGTTCAAAATCGTTAAATCTATTTTTCAATTCACTTAAGAACCGTATAGAATTTTCATAATTATTCAAATAGTATTCAGATACTCCTAAACCTAGCAAAGCGCGCCCATATAAAGGATCGGATAATTCCAATTCATTTAGTCCGGATTCATAAAAAGATTTTGCATCAGAATAACGACCTTGATTCATACGGATTTCACCTAGGAGAATACTACTTTTTGCCTTTGTAGATTTATCTCTTGATTTAAGTGCTTTAACAAGAAATTTTTCCGACTCTTCAGGATTGCTTTTCCGATAATTTACAGAACCAATGTTTAATTGAGCCATCTCAGTGTATTTATGATTAGGATATTTTTCGATAAATTCTTTAAACAATTCAATTGATCGATCAAAATCACCCAAATATTTTTGAGTTTCTGCTTTCCAGAAGAATGCAGTTATCGCCACGGAATCATCTGCATTTACAGAAAGTGAATCGAATATTTTATAAGCACTTTCATAATTTTCTTTTTGAAAATAGATCCAAGCTAAGGATAACTGAGATTTATTTTTAACTTCATTAGGAATATTGAAATTCGAAGCGAGGTCTGTAAAAATATCTTCGGCTTTGGAATATTCGCCTGTTCTTATCAGCGAACTTGCAAGGTAATATTGTGTTGTTATTTTGTCTTCGAACCCCAATTTATTAGTCAATTGATCGCTTAACTCTAATACGGAATTGTTAAATGATCTTAGATGATAATTGGCTATTCCAATTCTATATTGTGCTAATGGGGCTAAATCGTCATCTTGATAGTAAGTTAAAAGTTCATCGTAATATTTTATTGCTTCGTCATTCTTATTTAATTTTTCATTAACGATTCCGAGCGAATAGATTGCGTTTACTAGTTTGGTATTGTTTTCTTTTAAGTTATATGCTTTTAATAAATATTCTTCTGCTTCATAGAATCTTTTATTTTGAAGAAAAGTTTCGCCTATCCAATATTGAGTTTCTTCAAAATTATCTCCACTAGGGAAAATATTTTGAAGTATTAAAAATTTCTCCCTGCTCTTTCTAAATTCTTTATTTATAAAATATAATTCTCCCAATCGATATAATACTTGTTCATTAAAAGTGGAGTTTGGGAAAAGGTCCAATGCCTCTTCAAATTCTGAGATTGCTCCGTCATATTCCTTTAAATTGTAAAGTGAAAGTGCAGAGTAGTAAAACACTGCCGACTTAGTATCGTCATTAAGGGAGGCATCTTTTTTAATAATACTAAAAAAATCATAAGCTTTAGCAAATTCATTCTGATTAAGGAGGTTAATTCCATCGGCAAGTTTCGGGTAATAAGATTGTGCGTTTGACGCAACTGTTACCAAAAATATTAGTAATAGGAGTTTCTTCATATTGCCTTATCATTTAATAGAAAGATTAATTTATTATGACAGCCAAATTTAAGAAAATATTAAGTGACATTTTAGGTTATACGATTAAGAATTAATATCTGTTCCATTAAAAGAGGTAATTAAATAAAGAAAGGAAATAAAAAAGCCCTCAAAAAAGAGGGCTTGAAAAATCATTTTAATAAATTCAGTTCATATTCACTTAATTTACGATATTGTGCATCTTTTTTTGCTAATTCAAAATTTTCTTTTGCTTTGGTAATATCATCTTTACGTTTAAAACCAAGTCCTTTATAATAATAAGCAGCTCCTTTAAGAGAGGATGATTTCAAGGCAAGTACCTTATCGGCACTAGCTATACCTTTATCAAAATCACCATTCTCAATATATGTAATAGCTAAAGAAAGAAGAGCAGCATCATAAGGATAATAATTTACAGCTTCATTTAAGTTTTCAATTGCTTTGGAATAATTACCATCTTTCTTAAATTGATCGCCTAACTTGGTCAAAGATCTAGATATATATTCTTTAGCTTTATCTTTGAGTTGTTTCTGTTTGGTTAATTGTTCAAATTTTTTGAAAGCATCTACAGCCTCTGCATATTTACCATCTTGGAAAAGAGTACCACCAAGACCATTATATGCGATATCAAAATTTGGAGATAATTGAATAGCAGAATTAAAAGCAGATTCAGCAGCATCTAATTTATTTAATTTACGAAGAGTAACGCCCATCTGGTAATATGTTCTATGATCTTTTTCGATTTTAAGAGCTTCTTCATACTGCTTAAGAGCACCATCATAGTTACCTGATTTCATTAGCTTATTGCCCTCATTATATGCTTTAGCAGCATCGGGAGCCATTGATTTATCCTGAGCATTAATTGTAATCACCGAGAAAAGGAACAGAATTAACATTGATAGAGTTATTTTCTTCATATTTACATCCTTATAAATTGAGGTTTAAGAGATGGTGCGGAAAGCGGGACTCGAACCCGCACGCTCGAACGAGCACTACCCCCTCAAAGTAGCGTGTATACCAATTTCACCACTTCCGCATTATCAGATGTGCAAAATAAATTCTTGAGTTTAGAAATGCAAGGCTTTTTTATTTCTTTTGTGATTCTTTATTTTCTTTTTTGAAAATGAAATCCCTTACACCATGTCTAAATTTATTCTCCACTACAAGGAACTTGGCAATTTGCTCTTCCGAGAGGAGTTCTTTTAACGAGCCAATGAACGCATTTTTCTCTTTTAAAATCTTTTCCTCTTGTAAAAGGAATAAATTAATTTGTTCCCTAAGGTCATTTTTTTTGACCTTATCCGGATTCGCTGTTTCCTTTTCCATTTTCTTTATCATTCTATCACGTTCATCGATAAGTTCTTTTACTTTAGAATGAAATTCATTTCTTCTGGAAAAAAATCTAATCGATGTTTCTTCGTTGAGTTCGAGAGCTTCAATTAATTTAGCTTGTTCAAATTGCTCCATTTTTCTCATGCGTTCAGAACGATCAGAACGCTCTCTTTTACCTTCCCATTTATTATTTTCCTGACTAAAGGTTAAAATAGGAAGCAAAAGAATAATAGTAAGAAATACTGTTTTTTTCATCACAACACCCTTTATTTTTCTAATCCTTGATAAACTGCTTCAATCTCTTCGGAAGACAAATCTTGATAAACGAAATATGAAGGCGATTGATTAATTTCATTTGCATAATATTCTTTAATAGCGTCTTCCCAATCCTCAGGGAAATCAATTTCTATATTTTTATCACTTCTATTGACATAAATTGCTTCATCGACAATATTAAGCCCAGAAGATAAAATTGTCTCCTGCGTGTTATCTGACAATGAATCTATCTTAATACTATTTATTGAAGTAAAAAGAGGCAGCATTGCAAATAAGGTAACAATAAAACTTAATCCATAAGCCGATGCGGCTATAATTTTGAATCTGCTTTTTTTCTTAGTCATTCTATTATGAACAAGAGGAATCATATTATTGAAATAAGCATCTTTAATTTCAACTTCATTAAGCGACTTAATCAAATTCAAAATCGGAGCAGTTTCTGTTTCAATTTTTTTTAATTCATTTTCATTAATCATATTTATCTATTCCCGCCTCCATAATTTTTTTTAGAGCGTGAAAATAATTTGCTTTAAGACCACCTATACTCTTTCCTGTAATTTTGGATATCTCTTCATAAGTTAGCTGATCAAAAATCCTCATTATAAAAACTTCCTTTTGCTTTAAAGGCAATGATTCTAAAATTTTATTCAATTTTTCAATTTTCTCTTTATCTTCAAACGATTCGAAAATATTATTACTGCTAACAAATTTATTTTCATCTATATTATCAAAAGAAAAAAACTTTTTTAATTTATTCTTCCTAATTTGATTTAAACTCCTCGTATGAACAATAGTATATATCCAAGTAGCAAAGGAGGACTTAAAATTAAAAGAACTTATTTTCTCAAAAATTACAATCAGTACTTGCTGAGTTACTTCATCGGCATCCATGTGGTTGCCGGTCATTCTTAGTGCGTGCCAATAAATAGTTTTCTGATATTCTCTTACAATATCATTAAAAGCAGATACATCTCCGCCTCGAAATCTATTTACTAAATCAAAATCTTTATCATTAACCATAAAATGTACTTTATCTATTTATTATGACACATCATAAGAAGAAAGGGTTTAAAGTCCCTCTCTTTTAAACCATTCACATTTAGTAAGTGTCAAAATAGCAAAACACAAAAGGAGTTGGAAATGAAAAAAATAATTGTATTATTTATAATAACTGTATTCGTGTTTTCTTCAGGCAATCTACTTGCTCAAAGAAAATCTGAATTTAGAACATTCGGAAAAAAGATGAATGCCGAACTGAACTTAACCGAGGCACAGCAAAAAAGTATCGATGACTTAAAAGCCGATAAACAAAAGAAGATGATTGATCTTAAGGCTGAAATTCAGAAGAAGAAAATAGATATGAAAAAACTACTTTCTGATGGATTAAAAAATGAAGATGAATTTCTAAAATTAACCGATAATATTTCTAAATTAAAATCAGAAATAAGAGCATTGAATGCGAAGCACCTAATAGCTATAAGCAAAATTCTGAATGATGAACAGAAAAAAATTTGGTTAGATAAAGTGAAAATGAATACCGGAAGAGGCGAAAGAATGGGACGTGGTGATATGAAGTGTGATGGATTTAGACATGATAATATGGGTGATAGAAAAGGAAGCGGAATGAGAAAAATGCAAGGAAACGACAGAGAAATTAAGATCGAGAAGAAAATAATTAAAGAGTAATAAAATTATTTAAACAATTTAGAAATAAAAAATGCAGTTGATGAATAGAGGATAAGTGAAGGGTAAAAAGCCCTCCTTTGCTTATCCTTTTTTTATTTTAAAGATCACCTTGGATTGGGCGGAGAGTGAGCTGCTCCGGCACCATAATTCCCTCTAATAAATGCAAATCATAAATAATGTCTGCTATCTCTTTAGGGGACATCATTCTTTCAGAATTTTTTTCTATTGCTTTAGGATGCCAGATAGGAGTTTTTGTGGCTCCCGGAATCACATTTATTACTTTGATATTATTCGCTCTTACTTCTTCTCTAAGTACATTTACATAAGCGAGTAATCCCGCCTTTGAAGCAGAATACGCACTACTTTTAGTAAATATTTTTTCTGTTACCACCGAAAGAATATTGATTATCGTACCTGAATTTTTATTAATCATCTCGGACAATACAGATTTTATCGCTAATATTGAACCAACAAGGTTTATATCAATAATATTTTTTATCTTTTCTATACTATCATCAGAAGCTGAAGTAAATGATGTTATGCCTGCATTGTTTATTAAAGTATCTATTTTATTTTCGGAGGCGATTTGTTCTAATGCAGCTCTAGATTCTTCATACTTAGAAAGGTCTAATTTATAAGGCAGAAAATTACTTCCGTTTTCATTTTCATTTTTAATCTTTTCTAATAGATCAATTCTTCGAGCAGCTGCTACTACCTTATAACCATTCGATAAAAATTTTAATGAAATCTCTTTCCCAATTCCCGAACTTGCTCCGGTAATGAATATTGTTTTCATATTTATCGCAGGGTTTGGAGTTTAATTAAATCAAGAAATTCTGCTCTTGTACGCATAGTATTTTTAAATACCCCGCACATAGCACTAGTAGTAGTAATTGAATTTTGTTTTTGCACTCCCCTCATCATCATGCACATGTGAAAACCTTCAACAACCACGGCGACACCTCTTGGTTCAAGATATTTTTCTAAAGTATCAGCTATTTGTGTTGTCATTCTTTCCTGTACCTGAAGTCTTCGTGCAAATACATCAACTATACGCGGAATTTTACTTAAACCGACTATTTTTCCTTGTGGTAAATAAGCTACATGCACTTTGCCATAAAACGGAAGCATATGATGCTCACACATACTATAAAAATCTATATCCTTTACGATTACCATTTCATCATACTCTTCTTCAAAAATAGCACCATTTAGAACATCTTCAATATTAGTATTATATCCCTGAGTCAGAAATTCATAAGCTTTCGCCACACGTTGAGGAGTTTTTATTAATCCTTCTCTATTTTTATCTTCACCGATCTCTTCCAAAATCGAAGTAACACATTTTTCAATTTTACTGCTATCCAATTTATTCACCTTTGTATTCTACATAATTGTTTTCTGTTTCGTATAATTTTACTGAATATAATTTTCCGGCAGGAATTTTATCTTTTAATTGATTCCAAATTCCAACTGCAATATTTTCGGCAGTTGGTATAATCCCACTAAGAAAATCAACATCCATATTTAGATTTTTGTGATCAACTTTTTTTATTACATTATCTATGATAATTGTCTTTAACATCTTTAGATCAATAACATAACCTGTAATAGGATTGATATCACCTGCAACGACCACTTCAAGAACATAATTATGCCCGTGACCATTAAGATTATTGCACTTACCAAAAATCAGGTCATTTTCTTCATCATTTAATTTTGGATTGAAGAGACGATGTGATGAACTAAAAACTTCTCTTCGGGTAACGTATATCATTAATTTATCCTATTAATACCTTAAGAACTTCTTCTGCATGTCCGGGCACCTTAACTTTAGAAAATATTTTTTTAATCTTTCCTTCTTTATCAATAATAACGGTAGTTCTTTCAATTCCCATATATTTTCTTCCATACATACTTTTTTCTTTCCAGACACCATATTTTTCAAGTACTTCTTTATTAACATCACTTAAGAGCAAAAAGTTCAGATCATTCTTAGTAATAAATTTTTGATGTGATTCTGGGGAGTCTCCACTGATTCCAATAACAACCGCATTTAATTTATCGAACTTGGGCATCGTATCTCGAAAATCACAAGCTTCTTTAGTGCAGCCGGAAGTCATATCTTTAGGGTAAAAATAAAGAACAATATCATTACCCAAAAATTCCTTCAATGAATGCTTTTTACCTTCGTGATCCGGTAAATTAAATGCGGGTGCTTTTTTTCCTTCTTCAATCATTATTTTCTCCGAAATATTTGGGGCTCTGCTTTTTTATATTAAAAGCCAAGCCCCACGAATATTATATTAGTGTAAGCCGTGCAATGTTTCTTTGATTTTTTCGTAATTAGGTTCTTCACCTGCATTTTCTAAAACTTCAGCATATTGAATAACGCCATCTTTATCAATAACGAAAGCAGAACGCTTAGCTACTCCCAGATAATCAAATTTACCGGGGGCAAATACATCATAATATGTACCATAAGTTTTACTTACTTCTTTATTAAAATCACTTAGTAATGGGAAATTAAATTTTAGTTTATCAACCCACAATTTCTGAGCGAATGGACTATCAACACTTACTGCTAATACCTGAGCATCAAGGTCTTCATAATTTAGCATTGAGTCGCGAGTAGAACATAATTCTTTTTCACAAACCGATGTTCCCACTAATGGGAAGAAAAGTAAAACAACATTTTTTTTGCCTTTAAAATCACTTAAAGAAACGTCTTCTAAACTGTGATTTTTAAGAGTGAAATCCGGTGCTTTTGAACCAACTGTTAATGCCATAATTTATCTCCTTGAATTAATTTATAATTTTCTGCCTATTTTGATTGTAACTTGAAACTCGATTTTATCATCTTGAGTAACTCTACCTCTTTGCTCCGTAATTTCAAACCAACTAACGGGTTTTTCTTTTCCGGAAGATTCTAACGCCTGTTTGACTGCATCACTCAAACTTTCAGTAGAAATTCCTACTAATTCTACCACTTCAAAGGTCTTTGACATAATAACTCCATTTAGTTATAAAAAGTTCCATATTTAAATTAGATACAAAAATAGTGCTTTGCGTTTAATAAAGCATATATCTATTTTTATAAAGACTAAATCTAAATAATTTCTATGACAAATTGAACTCACAAAAAGCAAAAGAAGAATTTAATAAATTTTTAAAGCAAGGTAAATATCGGATAACCCCCGAGAGATTCGAGGTGCTCGAAGCAGCTTTAAATTTTGACGAACATTTTGGAGCCGATGAGCTATATATCAAAATGAAATCAGAGAAATCAAGGATTTCACGTGCAACAGTTTATAATACTCTTGAGTTATTAACTCAATGCGCACTCTTATGTAAAAGAAATTTCGGTGAAAACAAAACCAGATATGAATCCAATTACGATAGAAAAAATCATGATCATTTAATATGCTCAAAATGTGGAACAATAACTGAATTTTCTAGTCCTAAGATTCAAAAGATTGTTGCAGAAATATCAGCTCAAAAAGGATTCGCAATAACGGGTTATTCATTAAATATATATGGTAACTGTCTGGATAATCCTGATTGTACAAAAAAATGAAAGTACATGTAAAAAAGTTTAGTTCAATTCAGATAATAATTTTATTTTGCAACAATATAAAATCAATAAGAGGAATAAAATGAAGAAAAGTATATTCTTATTACTTTTTATGCTAATATATTCACAAACTGCAGCACAAAAAACTTGGTCTGATCCGGAAATTACGGTTAAAGATATACAAGGACATTTAAAATATCTTGCAGACGATAAAATGAAAGGCAGATTTACCGGTTCGCCCGAAGAGAAAGAAGCCGCAAATTATATAAAAGATAGTTTCGTTAAAGATGGTCTTAAACCGGCTTTTGGCGATTCATATTTTCAAGATTTTGATTTCATTGAAAGAATCGATTTAACAAAAAATAATTCTTTAGAATTAATATTTGATGGCAAGACTAAAACACTTGAGCTTAGAAAAGACTTTACCACAGCACCATTTTCGGGTGTTAAGTCAGGTGAGTTCGATTTAGTATTTGCCGGATATGGGATTTCATCCGAAAAACTGAATTATGATGATTATGCAGGAATCGATGTAAAGAATAAAGTAGTCGTTGTAATGAGATACAACCCTGAATATGATAGTTCGAAAACTGAATTTGATCGTTATTCTTCATATAGAGTTAAAGCAAATACTGCAAAAGAAAAAGGTGCGGCAGGGATAATATTCGTAAACCCTCCTCATCCGAAAAATGAAGCAGATGAATTGATGGAATTGCGTTTCGATGGTGCTATGGGTATTGATGAGCTTGCAGCCTTCCAAGTAAAAAAAGATGTTATTGAAGAATTACTCTCCTTTAAAGGAAAGGATTTTGCAGATATTCAAAAAGGAATTGATGATTCAAAAACACCTAACTCTTTTTCTTTAGATAGTGAAAAAGTAAAATTATCAACTGAGACAAAATATGTTCATAATAAAGGAAGAAATGTTGCTGCCATTCTTGAAGGTAGCGATCCTATATTAAAAAATGAATATATAGTTATTGGAGGACATTATGATCATCTTGGCATTGACCAGCTAAAAACCGCTTCTATGTATAAAGGCGATGTTCCTATGATTCATAATGGTGCTGATGATAATGCATCGGGAACTACGGGCGTATTAGAAACTGCAGAGAAATTAGCTTCAAAAAAATCTGATATTAAAAGAAGTATAATTTTCATAACTTTCTCCGGTGAGGAAATGGGCTTGCTCGGCTCAACTTATTTTACTAACAATTCCCCTGTTGAATTAGAAGCAATTACTTCAATGTTAAATATGGATATGATCGGAAGACTCGATTCTGTGAACAGTTTAACAGTTATCGGGACAGGTACTTCATCTATATGGAAAGACTTACTCAATAAAGAAAATAAATATGCATTTCAATTAGGAATGAATGATGCAGGTTCCGGTGGAAGCGATCATCAATCTTTTACTAATAAAAATATACCTGTTCTATTCTTTTTTACTGGTACTCACACCGACTATCATAAACCGAGTGATGATTACGATAAGATTAATTTTGATGGGTTAAGAAAAGTAGCGGAATTAGCCTCTGATATTGCTTTAGATAATGCAAATTCTGAAAAGAGACCTGACTTCGTGAAAGTAGAAGCTCCTTCAATGAGAGGTGCTGCACGCTCTAAAGTAACCGTGGGTACAGTTCCTGAATTTGGATATAATGGGAAAGGATATAAAATTTCAGGTGTATCCGAAGGTGGCTCAGCTCAAAAAGCCGGAATGAAACCGGGAGATATTATGATAAAATTCGGCAGCAAAACGATTGATAATATTTATGATTTCATGTATGCAATCGGCGAATGCAATCCGGGTGATAAAGTGGATGTAGTGGTATTACGTGATGATAAAGAAGTAACACTCAATATGGAAATGCAAGCGAAATAAATATTTACTGCATACGGTGTTTTGAGACTCTTCAAAACACCGTATGCA
>CALDDL010000040.1 GCA_937936675.1 uncultured bacterium | reverse complement strand
GTCAATTGGCAACATTTTCTATTAATTCTGATACTCGTCCACCAAGTCCATATCCTATTCCATGGACTAATTGGTTTACGGTCGATCTTAGGTCAAAGAATATAGATGCTTCAAAAAGTTTCGTTGTTACAATCCCTGTATCAAGGGAGTATATTGGGGACGGCAGCGGAACAAATAGAGTAATGGTTACCGGTTCACCAAATCCTGCTAGTCAAATGAATTATACAAGCGTTACATATACAACTAGCACCGCCGGAAAAACATGGTATTATTTAACTGCCGGAGATGACAAGATTCACACCTATATGATTCGAGCTTATGTAAGTACAGGTACTGCTACAGATGTAAAAGAAAATATATTGGAACTATTACCTGAAACTTTTTCATTGGAACAGAATTATCCCAATCCATTTAATCCGGAGACTACTATAAGATTTTCATTACCTAAGAGTGGAAATGTCTCGATGAAAGTTTATGATATACTTGGAAAGGAAGTTGCAACCTTAGTTAATAAAGAGATGGATTCGGGAGTTTATAGTATAGTATGGGATGGAAAAGATAATTTTGGTAATGGTTTAGCTAGCGGAATTTATGTTTATTCGATCCAAGCAGAAGGTGTCCAACTTTCAAAGAAGATGATCTTGATGAAGTAAGAGAAAAGAATATACAAAGAATTAATTTAAAAAACCGGAGTTAGCTCCGGTTTTTTCATAAAAAATCGTCCAAAATTGAAAATTTTTCGTACAAGTACGATATTTTTTTAAATAAATAATTGCTACATTGAATTCGTGTTGCAATAAATTATTATAAAAAAAATAGCGGATACATTCTTGAATAGTAGTAATCGGTTGAGAAATCGAGGGCTTTCAAACTGATAATTATTGTTCTTTTTAGATGAATCTGCAAAAAATAAACCCCGTTTTGATGACGGGGTTTTTTTATAAAGATTATAATATTGAATAAGTTTCCTAATTAATAGTACTTTCTCTTTATTTATTAAAGAGTTTTTGGAGTTCTTTAAAATCTCTCTCTTTCCAGGAACCTTTATGATAAGCATAGCCGGCAATTAACGGCATAGCGAGAGTGGCTTCGGAATAAACCATCTGCTCGAAAGTTGTTTCAACTTTACCCCAAGAAGAAGCCTCTTTAAGAGTAGAACTTGAAAGAGCACCGTCTCTAACGTCTGCTACTGTAATTTGAATAGCATATTTATGCATAGGAGCATCGTCTGTTAATATTTCGGCAGCAACAACAATATCTTGAGTGAAGTTTTTTGGTACTCCACCGCCAATCATAAAAATACCGGTTTCTTTATTATGAAGTTTTATTTGAGTTAATTCAAGAAAATCCTTTCCTGAATCGAAAGAAACGTGTTTATCGGGATTATTATGCTGATGAACTACAATACCGAAACCGGCGGAGCAATCAGAAAAAGCAGGTACGAATAGTGGTACATTATTTTTGTATGCAGCATAAATTACAGAGTCATCCACTTTAGGACCTCCGTTTTCATCAAGGTATTTACCGAAGTGCCATAAAAGTTCGCGTGAGGAATAAGCACGAGGTTCTAAACTATTAAAAATCTTTTCGGTTGTATCATCACAAATTCTAAGTTCATCTTCATCGATAAAAGTATCATAGATTCTATCGATATGAAGGTCTCTCATTACGTTATCATCAACAAATGGAGTACCTAAATAATGCTTAAAACCAAGTGCTTCAAAAAAATCTTGATCGACCATTAATGCACCCGTGGATACAACGGCATCAACCATTTTATTGGTTATGAGATCATGAACGACTTTTTTAAGACCGGCACTAAAGATGCTACCGGCAAGAGTAAGTATAATAGCGCAATCTTTATCTTTAAGCATCATATCATAAATCTTAGCGGCGCGGTTTAAGTCTCGAGCACTAAAAGCCATTTTTTCCATCGCATCAACTAATGGCACAACATTATGTTCTTTAATATCGATATGCTGAATTACATCTTTTAAGAAATCACTTTTTTTCGGCATTATATTTTCCTTCCAATTAAATTTGATATAAAAAATAAATATATATATTCTTTATATAAAATAAAATTTTCTTATTTTAGTGGATAATAAGACGAAAGTAGTAAAAACCTAAAGTATATAATGATAAAGCAACTTAATAAAAAAGAGATAACTTATTTATTTACAAGGAGAAAATCTTGACATTTATTAGGGATTAAAATATATTTCGGTTCTTTGTAATAAAAAGTGTTCCCTTTGGAGGAGAAGTAAAGTTGAAACAAGAAAAAATAACACGATTCTATAAGCCGGAAGAAGCCGATCAGAAATGGTATGTAGTAGATGCGACCGATCAGGTACTCGGCAGATTAGCTGCTAATATAGCTAAAGTAATAAGAGGTAAAAATAAAGCTCTTTACACGCCGAATATGGATGCCGGTGATTTCGTAGTGGTTATAAATGCTGATAAAGTGGTGATGACCGGAAAAAGAGAAATCCAGAAAACATATTTCCACCATACAACATACCCGGGTGGAGTAAAAATAAGATCTTATGCGGAAATGATGGAAAAGAAACCTGAATTTGTAATTGAGAATGCGGTAAAGGGGATGCTTCCTAAAACTAAATTAGGAAGAAAATTAATAAAAAAATTAAAAGTGTACACCGGAGTTGAGCATCCACATCTTGCACAGCAGCCGGAAACATTAAGTTTTTAAGGAGTAGTTTTAATGGCTGACAAATTATTCGTTGGAAGAAGAAAAAATGCAGTAGCAAGAGTATTTCTGAGAAGTGGTTCAGGAAAAGTTACGATCAATGATAAGGAATTCGAAAAATTCTTTCCAATGAAAGAACAGAGAGATACAATCTTGCAACCATTTAGTGTAACTGAAACATCAGGAAAATATGATTTATTCGCAAGAGTAAATGGCGGTGGAATTACAGGTCAATCCGAAGCGATTCGTCTTGGAATTTCAAGAGCATTAGAAGAAATTAATCCTGATTTCAGAACAAATTTAAAATCAGAAGGATTACTCAAGAGAGACCCAAGAATGGTGGAACGTAAGAAATACGGACAGCCAAAAGCAAGAAAGAGATTTCAGTTCTCTAAGAGATAATATTTTAATAAACGTAATAAACAATATTCATATTCCCGGATTTGCCCCCTGTGTCTCATGCTAGAAAAGAGACGAAAGGCAAAGAGGAAGGGGATAGAAGACAAACAGGAGAAAAAATGCCAAGAGTAGAATTAACTCAACTCATCGAAGCAGGTGCACATTTTGGGCACCTTACACGCCGTTGGAATCCAAAGATGAAACCATATATTTTCATGGAAAAGAATGGTATTCATATAATCGATTTAAAGAAAACCCAAACCTCAATAGATCTCGCAGCCGAAGCAATGACAAGAATTGCATCCGAAGGAAAAAGAGTTCTTTTCGTTGGAACCAAAAAACAAGCTAAAGGCACAGTGGCTTCCGAAGCTAAAAGATGCAATGCTAACTGGGTAAGTGAAAGATGGTTAGGCGGAATGCTAACCAATTTTTCTACTATCAGAAAAAGCATTAAACGTCTTCAAGATATCGAAAAGAAAGAAACTGACGGTACATTTGAAAAAATAACCAAGAAAGAAAGATTAACTCTTACAAGAGAAAAAGATAAATTAAGAAAAGTACTCGATGGAGTAGAAACTCTATCAAAAATGCCGGGTGCAATATTTATTGTAGATATTAAGAAAGAATCGATAGCAATTAGAGAAGCCCTTAGATTAAATATTCCACTTTTTGCAATCGTAGATACAAACTGCGATCCTGATCCGATAGATTATATTATTCCCGGAAATGATGATGCTTCACGTGCAATAGAAATTATTTCTAAAGTTTTAGCCGATGCTATTATAGAAGGCAATGAAAAATCGAAAGAATTAAGAGCAAACGAAGCAGCCGAGAACGAAAAATTAGGCAAGATGAATGAAGATGATGGTGAAGGTGAGAAGAGAGACGGAAAACCAAGAGTAAAAAGATTAAAAGTGGATGGAAGAGACGATAAGAGGAAATTTGACAGAAGAGGCGGCGGAGACAAAAGACAGGGATCAAACCAGACACAGGGTGTAAATCAAATCCCAACACCGAGACCTGCACAGAGTGCTGCTCCGGCTTTAGATGTGCCTGAAGCTCCTGCTTCGGATTCAAGTTCAAATGAAACCGAATCTAAAACTACTCAAGAAGTAAAAAAAGAAAATTAAGTTTATAAATAAGGTATAAGGAATAAATAGATGGCTATTACTTCAAGTCAAGTAAAAGAATTAAGAGATAAAACCGGCGCCGGAATGATGGACTGCAAAAAAGCTTTAGAGGAATCTAATGGCGATTTTGAAAAAGCAATTGATACGCTTAGAAAAAAAGGTGCTGCCGTAGCTGCTAAGAGAGCTGAAAGATCCGCTAATGAAGGTATTATTTTAACAAAGATATTCAATGATGGTAAAGAAGCTGTAATGGTAGAGGTTAATTGCGAAACAGATTTCGTTGCTAAGAGTGAAGATTTCTTATCATTCGCTAATTTAGCTTTAGAATCTATTATTGCAAATAAACCAAATACTATTGAAGAATTGATGAATACAACTTATGACGGAAAGAATTTAAATTCTGAATTAACGGCGATAGTTGGAAAGATTGGCGAAAAAATTGAGGTTTCTCGTTTTACTTATGAAAAAACAGATTCAGGTGTAATTGTTGACTATATTCATCACGGTTCAAAATTAGGTGTGTTAGTAAAAGCTGATAATGTACCATCGGAAAAGAAAGATGAATTTGTAGAAGTTACAAAAGATATTGCAATGCAAATTGCTGCAATGAAACCGATGTTTATGTTTAGAGAAGAATTTCCAAGAGAATTATTAGATAAAGAAATTGAGATTGCAAAAGAACTTCTTAGAAAAGAAGGAAAACCTGAGCATATGTTGGATAAGATTTCAGAAGGAAAATTAAATAAATTCTTTGAAGAGAATTGTTTAGTAGATCAAGTATTTGTAAAAGACAATTCAAAAAAGATTCACAATTTAATTGAAGATTTCAACAAGAAAAATTCGGCAGAAGCTAAGCTAGTTCTTTTCAAGCGTTTTCATCTTAGCGACGAAAAAAAATAACAATTCAAAAAAGGTCTTATATTTTATAAGACCTTTTTTTTATATATTTAAGGGTCTATGGAAAAAAAACTTAAGTACAATCGTGTGCTGCTCAAATTAAGCGGCGAATCTTTAATGGGTGAAAATGGATATGGAATAGACCCAAAGAGATTAGATTTTTTTGCAGAGGAATTAAAAGCAACGCATGCCTTAGGAGTACAGATAGGTGTGGTAATCGGCGGCGGAAATATCTATCGCGGATTGAACGCAAGTGCACAAGGAATAGATAGAGTTACCGGTGATCAGATGGGAATGTTGGCAACAGTAATTAATTCTTTGGCACTTCAGAATGCTCTAGAAAATAAGGGAGTATATACTCGCTTAATGACTGCAATCAAGATGGAAGAGATGGCAGAACCTTATATAAGAAGAAGGGCAATAAGACATCTTGAAAAAGATAGAATAGTGATATTCGGTGCCGGAACCGGTCATCCATATTTTAGTACAGATACTGCAGCATCACTTAGAGCCGTAGAGATTGAAGCAGATGCAATTTTCAAAGGTACTCGTGTTGATGGTATTTATGATTCTGATCCTGAAAAGAATCCGAATGCTAATTTTTTTGAAGAAATTTCGTATTATGATGTATTGCAAAAAAATTTAAGAGTTATGGATTTAACTGCTATTAGTTTATGTAAAGAAAATAATCTTCCGATAATAGTATTCAATATGGATAAACCGGGAAATTTGATGAAAGTAATTACAGGAGAAAATATCGGAACTTCAGTTAGCGATTTCGCTATGAAGAATTAATTTTGTAAATAAAATTGAGGAACTTATGAATGCAATAATTAAAGAAACAAATCATAAGATGGACGTAACCCTTGATGCATTTAGGCAGGAAATAACTAAGATAAGAACGGGAAAGGCAACCACTGCATTATTGGATGGCATTAAGGTGGATTATTATGGTACAATGTCTCCATTATCACAGGTAGCGAACGTATCGGTATTGGATGCACATACATTAAGCATAATGCCCTGGGATAAAGGTATGGTGCAAGTGATAGATAAAGCAATATTAGCAAGCGATTTAGGACTTAATCCTTTGAGTGACGGAACAAATATTAGAGTTCCAATACCTCCTTTGAATGAAGAGAGAAGGAAAGAGTATGTGAAATTAGTTAAAAGATTCGGCGAGGATTCCAAGATTGCGTTAAGGAATGTAAGAAGAGATGCTAATGAGAGTTTGAAAAAGATGGAAAAGAATAAAGAAATAAGTGAAGACAATAAAGCTGATTTAGAAGCTGAGATTCAAAAAATAACTGATACTCATATTTCAAAAATAGATGAGATGATTAAACATAAAGAAAAAGAGATAATGGAAGTTTAGAAACAAAGCCGCTAAGAAAGCGGCTTTGTTGTTTTATAAATAATTATTATTTTGTTTAAGATAAATATATCCTAATAACTAATTAATTCATTGATAAAAGGCAAATTAAATGAGCGTTACAAAGGAAGAAGCATTAAAATATCATAGTGAAGGAAGGAAAGGAAAAATTGAGGTAGTACCTACAAAGCCCTGTTTCACCGCTAGAGATCTTTCATTAGCCTACACTCCCGGAGTAGCAGAACCCTGCAGAGAAATTGAAAAAAATGATGATGATGTTTACAAATATACCGCTAAGGGCAACTTGGTTGCAGTGGTTTCGAATGGCACTGCGGTACTAGGACTTGGAGATATCGGTCCACATGGCGGAAAGCCGGTAATGGAAGGAAAAGGTGTATTATTTAAAAGATTTGCAGATATAGATGTATTCGATATCGAATTGAAAACCAAAGATACCAAAGAAATAATAAGAACAGTTCAGATTTTAGAACCAACATTTGGAGGAATAAATTTAGAAGATATCAAAGCGCCGGAATGTTTTGAAATTGAAGAAGAACTAATTAAAACGATGAACATTCCCGTATTTCATGACGATCAGCATGGTACGGCGATTATATCTTGTGCGGCATTAATAAATGCGGTGGAGATATCAAATAAAAAGATGGATGAAATTCGTATAGTTGTAGTAGGTGCGGGTGCAGCGGGAATTGCTTGCTGCAATATGTATATTACTGCCGGTGTAAAGCGAGAAAATATTGCGATGTTCGATACCAAGGGATTGATCCACAAGGATAGAAAAGATTTAAATAAATATAAAGATGCGTTTGCAATAGAAAATAAATATGCCACACTCGAAGAAGCTCTAATAGGAGCTGATGTATTTGTCGGTTTATCAAAGGCAAATTTATTAAGTAAGGATATGGTAAAAAGCATGGGAGAATATCCGATAGTTTTTGCTATGGCAAATCCCGATCCCGAAATTACTTATGAAGATGCAATTGATGCAAGAAAAGATATAATTATGGCAACCGGAAGAAGCGATTATCCAAATCAGGTAAATAATGTACTAGGATTTCCATTTATATTTAGAGGAGCATTGGACGTAAGGGCGACAGCGATTAATCAAGAGATGAAGATGGCAGCGGTATTGGCTCTCGCAGGATTAGCAAAAGAAAAAGCTTCGGATGCTGTATTGAGTGCTTATGGCGGACAGGAGTTCTCCTTTGGTCCTGAATATATAATCCCAAAACCATTTGATCCGCGTGTACTTTGGACAGTGGCTCCGGCTGTGGCAAAAGCTGCAATGGATACAGGAGTTGCAAGAGTAAGTATTGAGGATTGGAATGCCTATAAAGAGGGTCTTCAAGAGCGTTTAGGTTATTCAAATGAAATCGTTAGAGTTATGCTTCATAAAGCTCAAAAGAATCCTAAAAAAATAGTTTATACAGAAGGCGAAGAAGAAAAGATCATTAGATCAGCACATTCAATAGTCGAAGAAGGAATTGGAAGTCCGGTGCTCTTAGGTAATGTAGAAATAATCGAAGAAAAAATTCTTGAATTAGGATATGATAAAAAGCAATTTGAAATTTTAGATCCACAGAACTCCGGTAAAGTTTTGGATTATGCTAATGAATTTTTCAAGATTAGACAACGCAAAGGTGTAACCTTGAGAGATGCAAAGATATTAATGAAGCAGCCGAACTATTATGGAAGTATGATGGTTCGAAACGGAGATGCGGATACATTAATTGGAGGATTGACATATCACTATCCACAGGTAATAAGACCTGCTCTTCAGTGTATAGGAATAAAAGATGGTCATAATATAGTTTCGGGATTATATATTGTTGTGATAAAAAGTAAAACATATTTCTTTGCAGATACAAGTGTTAATGTGGATCCTACTGCCGAGCAATTAGCAGAGATAGCAATTATGTCCCACGATACTGTAAAAGGATTTGATATCAAACCTCGTTTGGCAATGCTTTCATTCAGTAATTTTGGAAGTGCGGTATATCCACAATCCCAGAAGGTACAGAAAGCTACAAAATTAGTGAAACAACTTCGTCCCGATATTATGGTTGATGGAGAGATGCAGGCAGATACGGCAGTAGTACCGGAACGCTTAGAAAAAGAATTCCCGTTTAGCTCACTCAAAGGCGGAGCTAATGTATTGATATTCCCTGATCTTAATTCCGGAAATATTGCTTATAAATTATTTGAACGATTGACGGATGCCAGCCTAATTGGACCACTCTTAATGGGAATTAAAAAACCAATTCACGTACTACAAAGAGGTGCCACAGTAAACGAAATCATAAATATGTCTGCGATTGCTGTTGTGGAAGCGGAAAATTTAAAGTAAATTCCTTTCAAATAAAAAAGCACCTTATCAGGTGCTTTTTTATATTTAAATATCTTTTATTTCTCATTAGGTAAAGTGCTTAAAAATGTATTTTACATAATAGCGAGTATTATTCTTTTCTTTTCGGGGCTAATAGTATATGGTATTTTCTTAAGTACCAGAGAGGCACCGCTATCTGAATTAATGAGCATCAAAGGCATAAAGGAGATTAAAGAACCCTACGTCATAATTGATAGGAGAGCTTACAAATTAGATTTGTATGCAGAAGGCGTATTAGTAAAAAGGTATCGAGCGATATTCGGCAAAAATAATAATGGTCTTAAAACAAAAGCAAATGATTACATTACTCCGGTTGGAG
>CALDDL010000039.1 GCA_937936675.1 uncultured bacterium | reverse complement strand
CCACTTGCACTATTTAATAAAGATTGGCAATCGGAACTAAGAACACGGTACGCAATTAATGCGCTTGCAATGTTTATACTAGTTACCATAAGTGTGATTTTATTTTCTATTGGTTCCGAAAAAATTACTCCATATCTAACGGGCGGATTACTCTGGGTTGTAATATTTTTCTCGGCAATGTCCGGATTATCGCGTGCATTTGTTTCCGAAGAGGAAAGGGGAACGACTATGACTCTTCAATTAATCGCTTCTCCCTCGACAATATTTTCAGGTAAGCTAACATTTAATCTGCTTTTAGTATTCTTGATGAATATTGCGATTACGATTTTATTCATTCTCCTTTTTGAATCGTTTACAGTACAGAATTATTCGTTGTTTCTAATTTCATTTTTCTTCGGTAATATCGGCATAGCAATTTCATCTACGATTATTGCGGCAATTATATCAAAGGCGAGCAGCAAAGGGACGCTTTATCCCGTGCTTTCATTTCCTATTTTACTCCCATTGATATTGACACTTTTAGAATTAACTAAGTTTGCGATGGATGGTGATTCGGTGGAAAAAGCTTTTGTCGAAATTGCAGTGCTCATTAGTTATGATGTAATAATGGGAACGGCTTCTTATCTTTTATTCGATTTTATTTGGAAGGATTAGCAATGAATAGAAAAATTATATTTCTTTTAATTATTGGATTAATTTTCTCGGGATGTAAAAAGGAAGAAAAAATCGAAAAGAACGATAACAAATTAAAAATATCGGTAACACTTTTGCCTTATTCTGATTTTGTAAATCGTATCGGTGGAAAATATGTTGAAGTAAATACACTAGTACCTCCCGGTGCATCTCACGAAAGCTATGAACCCGAACCGCTAAAATTAATTGAATTAGGTAAATCTGATGCTTACCTCTTAACCGGTTCCATTTGGGAATTTGAAAATACCTTAACCGGTAAAATTAAATCGGGTAATGAGAAGCTTACTTTTATAGATTTATCTAAAGGTATTAAACTTAATGACAATAATCCGCATGTGTGGCTTGGAATAAAAGAAGTAAAAACCATTTCCGAAAATATTTATGATTTTCTAATTTCAAAAATGCCGGATGAGAAGGAATATTTTTTAAGTAATAAAAATAGATTTATTGCTCAGCTTGATTCAGCAGATAATTATATAAAAAGTATAGTCGAGCAAATGGATAATAAAGCAATGCTTGTATATCATCCGGCTTGGGGTTATTTTGCCAATGAATATGGGCTAGAAGAGATTGCAATTGAGAAAAACGGGAATCATCCTAAAGCATCGGATCTAGCAAAACTAATCGATAAAGCAAAATCACTAAAAATAAAAACTATTTTTATGGAGAAGCAGTTCGATTCTTCTCCGGCTAAAACCATTGCAGATGAAATAGGAGCAAAAATTGAATTGATCGATCCCGTTCCTCCTGACTTTATAAAAAATTTATATGATATTGCCGAAAAATTAAAGAGAAGTGGAAATTGATTACACCCGTAGAATTCAAAAATGTATATGTTCGTCTCGGTAATGCAGTAGTATTAGAAGATATTACTTTTAAAATTGCCGATAAAGAGTTCCTTGGTATTATTGGACCAAATGGGGGTGGAAAGACTACACTTATTAAAACGCTTCTCGGTTTAATAAAACCATTTAAGGGAGAAGTGAAAGTATTCGGCGAAGCTCCCGAATCTGCTTCAAAGTATATCGGATATGTGCCGCAATTTTCCACTTTCGATATGACTTATCCAATCTCCGTGTATAACGTTGTTTTGATGGGACGAATGGCGGTAAAAGGAGGTAAGAAAGGATTCAATAGTAATGATGAGGAGGTTGTTAAGCAATCGCTCGAGAAAGTGAATCTTATTAATTTAAGCGAAAAATTAATAGGGAACTTATCGGGAGGTGAAAAGCAGCGTGTATTGATTGCAAGAGCACTAGCTTCCGAACCGAAACTCCTCTTGCTAGATGAACCTACTGCCAGCATTGATTCAAATACCGGTGTTTTATTCTATGACCTTCTTCAAAATCTTAATAAAGAAATTACTGTTATAATTATTTCGCATGATATAGGAGCGATATCAAAATATGTAAAAAAAATCGGCTGTCTAAATAAAACATTTGTATATCATGATTCAAAAGACTTAACGAAAGAAATGATCGAGATGGCATATCACTGTCCGATAGATCTGATAGCTCACGGAGTACCACATAGAGTTTTGGCAGAGCATCATGATTCCTGAAATATTTCAATATGATTTTATGATCAATGCAATAGTTGCAAGCATACTCGCGAGTATTGCCTTTGGCATAGTGGGCAGTTATGTGGTGGTAAAGCGGATAATTTTTATAAGCGGTGGAATATCACATACCGCTTATGGAGGAATAGGACTTGGAATACTGCTTGGATTCGATCCGATGCTTGGGGCTATCGCTTTTAGCTTAATTGCAGCATTTATTATTTCTAAATTGAGAAATAATGCTGCGAAAAATGAGGATGTATTAATCGGTATTATGTGGGCATTCGGAATGGCACTCGGAATATTATTTACATCAATGACTCCCGGCTATACACAAAATTTATCGAGCTACCTATTCGGTAATATTCTTACTGTTCCGAGAGAAGAGCTTTATATGATGCTTTTGCTTGATATTGGAATTGTAACGATTACGATGATTTATTTCAAAGAGTTTCAGGCAATTACTTTTGATGAAGAATATGCAAGAGTTATCGGCTTACCAGTTGATAATCTTTATTTATTGCTATTAATAATTATTGCTCTTACGACAGTTGTACTTATAAAATTAGTAGGAATAATTTTGGTAGTTGCGCTTTTATCTATTCCCGCATCTATCAGTCAAAGATATATTACTAACCTAAGAAATATGATGCTGCTTTCGATTGGTGTGGGGATGGTGCTTACTATTACAGGTTTATTTATAGCTTATTATTTTAATTTGGCAGCCGGTGCGGCTACTATTATTTTATCGGTTTTTGCTTTTTTATTATCTAATTTGTACTTAAAATTAACTAACAAATAAAGGATTTAATTGATTACTTGGAGTGTTAGTCCCGAAATTTTTTCTCTTGGTCCTATTCATGTAAGATGGTATGGGCTTCTTTTTGCAATGTCATTTATAGTTGGATATCAGATATTCACATGGATATTCAAGATTGAAAAGCGATCAGAAAATGATCTAAATGACTTGGTTTGGTATATGATTTTGGGAACGGTAATCGGAGCTCGTCTCGGGCATTGTCTTTTTTATAATCCCGATTATTATCTTTCTCATCCATTAGAAATATTAATGGTATGGAAAGGCGGATTAGCCAGTCACGGTGCGGCGATCGGTATTTTAACAGCTATCTATTTATTTGTAAAAAAGAGACCTAAATTTACTTATCTATGGGTGATGGATAGGATTGTTATCACGGTGGCATTGGCAGCTTTTTTTATTCGTATGGGGAATCTATTTAATTCCGAGATAGTTGGAAAGCCGACCGATCTTCCATGGGGATTCGTATTTACTTCGATTGATAATGTCCCTCGTCATCCGGCTCAGCTTTATGAAGCCATAGCATACTTAATTATATTTTTCATCTTATTTTTTCAATATAAAAAACAAAAAGAAAATATCAGAGACGGATTTTTATTCGGCGAATTTCTAATTGGCATTTTTGGATTCCGTTTCTTTGTAGAATTCATCAAAGAGAATCAATCTCTATTTGAAAATTCAATGAGTTTAAATATGGGGCAGATCCTAAGTATCCCTCTTGTAGTTTTAGGAATTTATTTATTAGCAATCAGAAAGGAAACAAAGTGAGGAAGTTATTATTCGTAATAAGTATAATAATGTTTTACAATATAAATGCGCAGTCAGATTCATTACAATTTCCGGGTGAAGCTCACCTAAAAAATATTCGTCAACTTACATTCGGCGGAAACAACGCAGAAGCATATTTTAGCTTTGACGATAAGTCGTTAGTTTTTCAAAGCGATTGGAAGAAAATTAATTCACAAGATTGCGATCAGATATTTAGTCTCGATCTCGATAAAAATGAATTAGAATATAAATTGCAGTCAACAGGCACCGGCAGGACAACATGTTCTTATTATATGCCGGATGGAAGAATAGTATATGCTTCTACTCATGCAAAAGATCATAAGTGCCCCGAAGTATTAATGTTTTCAGGCGGAAGATATGTCTGGCAGATTTATGATAGTTTTGATATTTATGTAACAGGCGGGAAGTCTATTACATCCAAAAGCAGTGGGATGAATAACTCTAACTCCTCTAGTGGAACAAATTCGATAGAGGGAACAAATCCGGCAGACGGAGCCAATAATAATTCAGGACAAGGACCTTCTTCATTAGAAATAAACTCTAATGAAAGAAATGCCGTAAATGATAAAGGTAATGAAAATATTTTATTGGGCAAGAAAAGCAGCAATAACCCAGAAATTTCAATTATGGAAAACAGTGATAATAAAGTAACTCCTTATGTCGAAAAAAACTTAAATCACGAAGCGGAACTTCTTATTGGTGGACCGGGTTATGATGCAGAGGCAACTGTATCGCCTGATGGGAAATGGATCATTTTTACTTCCACTCGCTCAGGCGATCTCGAACTTTGGAGATATGAAATTGCAACCGGGAATTTATTACAATTAACGAACACACTCGGATATGACGGGGGTGCATTCTTCTCGCGCGACTCAAAAAAAATCGTTTGGCGTGCATCACGCCCACAAGGTGATGAAGCTATTGCTTATAAAAAATTACTAAAAGAAAATTTAGTAGAGCCAAAAGAACTAAATATTTTCGTTGCCGATATCGATGGCAAAAACGTCAAGCAAGTAACAAATCTTGCCGGAGCAAATTGGGCACCATTTTTTCATCCAAGCGGTGAGAAAGTTCTTTTCTGTTCTAATCACCATTCGCAAGATCAAGGAGGCAGAATCTTTGATATCTTTATGATTAATTTAGACGGAACAGGATTAGAACAGATAACAAATTCAGGCACTTTTGATGCATTCCCCATGTTTTCGTATGACGGTACAAAATTAGTTTTTTGTTCTAACCGGCGTTCAGATAGAAAACAATCACGCGATACTAATATATTTATTGCAGATTGGGTGGAGAACCCGGGAGAGAAAAAGTAATGACTGAAAAAGAATTTACCGAGTATTGGTTAAAAGAGATTAAAGAGAATCTCAAGAAATTCCCCGATCAATTTTTAGAAGGAATTAGTACGGAGATAAAATTATTGCCTGGTAAAATTCTTGTTCTCGGTCCCGAACTATTCGGAAGTTATGAAATAATTGATTCGGATGGCAATCCCGTTTTGCAGACGGAGGATTTCAGTAAGGCGAAATATTATCTTTATGCGAGCATGTATCGTCCCAAGGAATTGAAAATTCCGCTCGATCATCAACATATTAATGAAGTTGTTCGCTTCTATGAGAAGCATGTGGATGGATTTCTTCAGATGATGGAAAAAGATTTTAAGGATAAATTCCCCGAATCAAAGAAATTTAATTCCATCTCGAATCATATTTTTAATTCCTTAAGTCTTAGCAGATATTAAAAGTGCAGTCAATAAGTTTTAGTGAAAATATAGAAAACTATATAGAAGAAAATCTTGGTTCGGAATTTCTAAAGCGGTATAAAGAATATTATATGAGCGATGGAGTGCAATATCTCCGTCTCTCAAGTTTGATTGAAGATAAAGACAGGATAATAAAAAACCTTGCCGCTCAAGGTGTAATTTTAGAACAAGTCCCCGAGATAGAAAATGCCTTCGTAGTAAAAGATGAAAATAAAATAGCGGGAAAGACATTAGAATTTATTCTTGGAAAATATTATCTGCAAAGTCTTTCATCGATGCTCCCCCCGTTAGTATTAGACCCGAAGCCGGATGAAAAAATATTGGATTTATGTGCCGCGCCCGGAAGTAAGACGACTCAAATAGCGGAGCTCATGAATAATAGTGGGACGCTTTATGCTAATGAAATATCAGCCGATCGTCTTAAAAGTCTTGTCTTTAATATCGATAAAATGAGTTTGATTAATACCGGAGTGCTCAAATCAAAAGGTGAGGAATTAAGCAAAAGTTTTTCTAACTATTTTGATAAGATACTCGTTGATGCGCCATGCAGTGCTCTCGGCATTTTACAAAAAAGGGGAGAAGTAAGCAATTGGTGGAATATTCAGAAAGTTGAAAAAATTGTTGATACACAAATGCGTTTACTCGTTAGTGCCGTGAAGATGCTTAAAGAAGGGGGCGAGATTGTTTATTCTACTTGCACTCTTACACTAGAAGAAAATGAATATATGCTTCATCGCTTTATGAAAAATTATCCTGTTGAATTAGTTCAGTTCGATTTGCCTGTGAAATCGATGAACGGACTAACGAAGTATCATGGCGAAGAACTCAACAGAGAACTTACGAAAACTCACCGTATAGTTCCATGGGAAATTAATTCCGAGGGATTTTTTGTTTCTAAGCTTCGCAAAATCGGAGAAACAGAATCGAAGAAAAAAGATTCATTTTCCAAATCAAAAAATCGATTGATAAATTGGAAGAACCGCGAAATAAATAATTACTTAGTAAAATTAGCCGATTATTATGGAATTGAGTTAGATGTATTTGAGCAGTACAATTATCTAATGGGACGTGATGATGTCTATTTTATCAACTCCGAATGGGAGAGTGAAGATTTAGATCTATTTGTAAGAGTGGGAGCTAAGTTCGGTTCGGTAATAAAAAATAATATACTTCAACTTAATTCTCTCGCCTCTCAGGTAATTGGTAAGTACGCAAAAAAAAATATCATTGATCTGGATGATAAATCAATGATAGATATTTATCTCAAGGGTGGAGTGATAAAAAGATTAGCCGGCACTCCGGGGCAAGTAATTGTTAAATATAACGGTTATATAGTTGGTTGCGGTGTATTTACGGGTGAAGGATTAAAGAGCCAATTCCCGCGCCCCTTCCGCACACAAGAGATCGTA
>CALDDL010000038.1 GCA_937936675.1 uncultured bacterium | reverse complement strand
ATATGAATATCAATCCGATCTAATAATGGTCCCGAAATTTTCGCCAAGTATTTCTGAATCTGCCCCGTATTGCATGTGCATTCTTTATTTGGATCGGTAAAATATCCGCATGGACATGGATTCATTGCAGCAACAAGCATAAAATTTGCCGGAAATTGAAGCGTTATTTTCGCCCGACTGATCGTAACATTGCCATCTTCAATCGGCTGTCTTAATACCTCCAAAGCATTCTTTTTAAATTCGGGAAGTTCATCAAGAAATAAAACTCCATTATGAGCAAAAGAAACCTCTCCGGGTCTAGGTACCGTTCCGCCTCCGATAAGCGCAATATCTGAAACCGTATGATGCGGATTTCTAAATGGTCTTTGATTTACAAGCGGTGCATCATCGCTCAATATCCCCGATACTGAATGAATTATCGAAGTCTCAATCGCTTCAACGAAAGTTAATGGAGGTAAAATTGTCGGGATTCTTTTAGCGAGCATTGTTTTGCCCGAGCCGGGAGGTCCAATCATTATAATATTATGTCCTCCTGCAGCAGCAATCTCTAATGCCCTTTTTACGTTCTCCTGCCCCTTTACGTCCGCAAAATCGATCGGATAATTATTTAATTCCTCGAGTTCATCATTGTTGCGATAAACTTCCCGAAATAATTCTTCTTGGTCATTGAGGTAGGAGGTAAGTTCTTTGAAATTGGTAAAAGGGAGGACTTCAATTCCCTCGACTAATGCGGCTTCTCTTGCCGATTCAAAGGGGAGTATAATTTTTGTGAACCCCTTTTTCTTTGCTTCAAATGCGATTGGGAGAACGCCTTTTACTTTGCGCAAAGTTCCATCCAAAGAAAGTTCACCGAGCAGAATTGTTTTATCTAATTTAGAAATATTCACTAAACCGTTAGCAGCCAAAATTCCGATTGCGATAGGGAGATCAAATGCGCTCCCCTCTTTTTTAATATCGGCAGGTGCGAGATTAATAGTAATTTTTTTTAATGGGAATTCAAATCCTGAATTGATGATTGCGGCAGTTACTCTCTCACGGCTCTCTTTGATAGCACTATCCGGGAGTCCGACAATCGTAACCGAAGGAAGTTTTCTTTCACAGTGGATTTCCACTTCCACGATGTAAGCCTTAATGCCGTATGTTGAAGATGAAAATAATTTTGCAAACATCAAATGCGCCCGCTAATTAATTTCTAGTTAATTAAAATTAATCTATAATTTAACTTTAATCAATATCCTTAAGCAGCTTTCTTTAAGAGTTTATTCTTTGCGCTGAGCATTACGTTTACTAATTCACTCTCGTTCAATAATTCATGAGCAAGTTCCTGAATCATCTTCGGAGTTACGTTTCCAATTATACGAATAGTCTCGGTCATGGGTCTTACTTTCCCATAATAGATCATCGATTGCCCTATCCGCATCATCCTATTATTAGTGCTCTCCATACTCATTATCATATTGCCGATGATATATTCCTTTGATCTATTCAATTCCTTTTCAGTAACTTTTTTCGATTTTATTTTTACAAATTCTTTTCGAATTATATCAAGTGCTTTCTCGGTGGTCTTATCATTCGTAGAAAAATAAACTCCAAAAGTGGAAACATCATAAAATGAGTTTAGGAATGTATTTATCTGATAAGCTAT
>CALDDL010000037.1 GCA_937936675.1 uncultured bacterium | reverse complement strand
ATTGGGATTTCATCGATACTAGCACCTAACGTCTCAAAAATTCTACTTACGTTTGCATTCTGAAGAGCGAATCCGAACTGAATACCTAAGAATCCAAAACTCATATTCCAGATTTGCCAAAAACTTAGTTTCTTTTTACTCATAATATCTCCATTAATCCAAAATTACGGCGTCATTAAATTATCAAAAAAAATGATATTTTTTTAATTATATTAATGAAATCCATTTCAAAAATGTAAACATGAAAAGCACTAAAAAAAATATTTCGGATAGAAAATCAGAGCATGTTAAATTGTGTTTAACTGATAAAGTGTCGTATAAGAAATCAAACGGTTTTGATTTCTATGATTTCATTCATTTTGCTGCGACTGATATTGAGTATGATAAGATTGAGCTATCTCAAAAAATATTTAATAAGACTATTGATTATCCTTTTTTTATATCATGTATGACCGGTGGATATAAAGGGTCATTAAAAATAAATTCTGAACTTGCTAAGTTAGCATCAATCCTAAAAATACCGGTCGGAGTAGGAAGCCAAAGGCAAGTATTAGAAAATGATTCTTTCAAAGAAACATATAAAATAATTCGAGAAAACAATAGAGATGGCTTAGTATTCGGGAATATAGGAGTACCTCAAATAGTTAAGTCAGAGAATCCGATCGAATTAATAAAAACACTTATTGATATAATTGAAGCAGATGCGATGGTAATTCATGTGAATCCATTGCAGGAATTATTTCAAGCTGAGGGAGAACTATATTTTAATGGGTTTTTAGATAAGCTGAATCAAATAACATCTCAAATAAAAACACCTATTATTATAAAAGAAGTAGGATCAGGAATTGATTCTAATTCAGCAAAACTATTTCTTGAAAGTGGAGCAAAAGGTATTGATGTTGCGGGAGCGGGTGGAACAAGCTGGTCTAAAGTCGAGATTGAAAGAAATAAAGACTCAGTCCCTGAATTTTGGAGTGAGTGGGGATTGAGAACATCTTATTGCCTAAGAACAACCGCCACCCTTAAAAAAGAATATAAATTTATACTTATGGCTTCAGGAGGAATTAGTAACAGTCATGATTTCGCTAAATCTATTGCATTAGGTGCTGATCTTAGCGGTTCGGCGCGATTTATATTGAAAAATATTATTGAAAATGGAATTGATAACACAAAAAATATGTTATTATTATGGATGGATGACCTTAAGAAAATCATGTTTTTAACGGGGTCTAAAAATCTAAAGAATTTAAGGAAGGATAAAATTAAAAAAGCAGAGGATTTAATTTGAAAGTTCGTAGAGACAGAAATGAAGTAAAAATTGAAAAAATCACAAAGCAAGTAAATACTAAACTAGAGAATCTTTTCACAAAGAAAAAATTAAAATCATTATATGAGCCATGCGCATATATTTTAAAAGATGGTGGTAAGAGGTTAAGACCATTATTGGTATTATTTTCTGCAGAAGCTGTTAATTATAATATAAATAAGGCTTTTAATGCTGCATTAGCAGTGGAATTATTACACAATTTTACACTGGCTCATGATGATATAATGGATAATGCGGATAAGAGAAGGGGAGTAGCAACTGTACATATAAAGTATGATACGAATACCGCTATACTTGCAGGAGATAATTTAATATCATATTCATACAATCTGCTTTTAAAAGACTGCACGGATAAAAATTGCAGAGCAATTCTCAATTCATTTACAAACGGAATTATTGAGGTATGTGAAGGACAAAGTCTTGATAAAGAATTTGAGATACGTAAAGATGTAACCATCGAAGAATATTTAGAAATGATATACAAGAAAACATCTGCGATGATAGAAATGAGCTGTAAAGTTGGAGGACAATTAAATAATGCTTCACCTAATTATATAAATTCGCTATCGAATTTTGGTAAAAATTTAGGTATGGCATTTCAATTGCAGGATGATTTATTAGATATAATCGGAGACGTAAAATCTTTCGGTAAAAACATAGGTGGTGATATCAAAGAAGGCAAAAGAACTTTCTTAATGTTACGTGCATATCAAGTGGCAAACAGGAAAGAAAAAACTTTATTAAACAAAGTGTATGATAGAAAGATTAATTCTTCTGAAGAGATTACAGAAATCAGAAACCTATTTGAAAAATTAGGTGTAATAGAAGAAACGAAAAAGAAAATTAATTATTATACACTTAAGGCTCAGAAACATTTAAATAATCTACCAAATAAGAATGGTGTTGAAACTCTTTTTTGGTTATCCGAATACTTAATCAACAGAAAAAAATAATGATAGAGAAAAAAGTAAAAATCATCAATAATGCAGGTTTACATACAAGACCGGCAGCCACCATAGTTAAATTAGCCGGTAAATATAAATCAGAATTTTTTATACATAAAGATGGCTTTAATATAAACGGGAAAAGTATAATTGGAGTAATGACTATAGCTGCGGCTAAGGGTTCGGAATTAACATTGACTTTTGACGGACCCGATGAAGAAGAAGCATCTAAAGAATTATTAGATTACTTTCAAAGAGGTTTTGATGAACTCTAGAAATAACGTCATATTAAAAGGGATTGCAGCAGCTTCCGGTATAACGATCGGGAATGCTTTTATCTTCTCTAAAGAGAAAGAAGAAATCAGTCAAGAGAGTATTGAGAATGTTGGTGAAGCAATTAAAAATCTTGAAGAAGCATTAGCTCTATCAAAAAAAGAATTAAAAAAAGTATTCGGATTAGCAATTGATAAATTAGGTGAAAAGCGTGCTTCTATTTTTGAAGCACAAATGATGATTTTAGATGATCCAATTCTATTAGGTAATCTAAAGAATAGAATTAAAGAAGAGAAGAAACTTCCTGAATACATTGTTGATGATGAGATATCGAAATATATTCATCTTATGAACGAAGCACATGAGATGTATATGAAAGAGCGTTCATTAGATATCGAAGATATAAAAAATAGGATTATAAGAAATCTAAAAAAGAAAAAATGGAAATCAAAGATATCTGCGGATGTAATTGTAGTAACTCCTACAATTTCTCCATCAGATACAGTGCTTTTTACCAAAGCGAATGTAAAAGGATATGTAACAGATTTTGGAGGGCTAACATCTCATGCTGCGATAGTAGCGCGTTCATTGAATATTCCCGCCGTTCTAGGTGTTAATGAAGCGACAAGTATAATTAAAGACGGGGACATATTAATAGTCGATGGATTCCATGGAGATGTAATTATCAATCCGGATGAAGAAAAAATTCTTTTTTATAAAAACAAGATAAACGAATTAAATCTTTACGATGAAAAATTATTTAAATTAAGAAACAAACCTGCCTCAACAATCGATGGGAAAGAGATCTGTTTAAGAGCAAACCTTGATTTAACAAAAGAGATAGATCTAATATTTAGAAATAATCCTAAGGGAATCGGATTAGTTAGGACAGAGCAGTTATTTGAAGAATATGAAGCATTCCCAGATGAAGAAGAGCAATTTGAAGTTTATAATTCAATAGCCCAAAAAATATATCCCGAAAATGTTACTGTACGTGCATTTGATATCGGTGGGGATAAAGTCTTACCGGTTGATCTACATGAACCAAACCCATTTCTTGGCTGGAGAGGTATAAGATTACTTTTAGATAATCGTCATTTATTCAAGGCGCAAATACGAGCAGTATTAAGAGCAAGTCAAAACAAAAATATAAAGTTTATGGCTCCAATGGTTACTTCTATTGAAGAAATAATTGAGACAAAGGAATTAATAGAAGAATGCAAAAAAGAACTTAAGAAAGAGAAGAAGAGTTTTGATAATGATATGCATTTTGGAATAATGATAGAGATTCCGGCGGCAGCTATATTAACATCTTCTTTTGCACGTGAAGTGGATTTTATTAGTATTGGTACAAATGATCTTATCCAATACCTATTAGCAGTGGACAGAGGCAATGAAATTGTATCAAAGTTATATCAAGAATTTCATCCTGCAGTAATTCGTATGCTTGCATATATTATCAAAGAAGGTAAAGCAAATGATTGTAAAGTTAGTTTATGCGGAGAGATGGGTGGGGATCCATTAGCAGTGCCATTATTGATAGGATTAGGTTTAGAGATTCTTAGCGTTTCGCCTTCAATAGTACCGCTTATAAAAAGTATTATACGAAAAATAAAATATAAAGATGCTCTTTTACTTGCCGATAAGTGTCTTACTTATACGACTGAAAAAGAGATAATTAATGAACTAAATTTATTTTACAATAGCATTATAGAAAATTAATGCTTTTCCAAGAGGATATTATGACAATTAAAGAAATGATTTCAAAATATGATATTCAAAATCAATTTGATGTATTAACCAAAACTTATGAGCAGATCGATTATGTTATAGGAAATGAATTTGAACTAAGAGAAATCGATAAGGCGCAAATAAAGAATATAGTAGTTTCAGGATTAGGCGGTTCTGCTATTGCCGCAGATTTTGTAAAAGATATTATGGTTAATGAATTATCTATTCCTATGTCTGTAAACCGGACATATACATTACCGGCTTATGTTAATGAAAATACTTTATTTATTGCTTCATCTTATTCAGGCAATACTGAGGAGACATTAAATGCTGCTTCTGAGGCACTATCGAAGGGAGCTAAAATTATCTGTATTACGACAGGCGGAAAACTTGCCGATTTTGCGTCTCAGAATAATCTAAATATGATTTTTCTCAAAAAAGGTTATCAACCTCGATACGCATTTGGGGTAAATTTTTTTACATTGCTTAATATTTTTAATAAGCTAAATTTGTCATCAGTATATTCTAAAAATGTTGAATTGGCTTCGAAACTTATAAAAGACTTAGGAGAAAAATATTCAGAAGAAAATAATTATCCATTAGCCATTGCAGAGAAGGTTTCCGGGCATATACCTATTATTTATTCTGTTAGTGATATTACTTCATCTTTAGGATTAAGATTTAAGAGCCAGTTTAATGAGAATGCTAAACTGCATTCATTTCAGCACTATTTTCCTGAAATGAATCACAATGAAATTATTGGATGGGAAACATATAATACTAAACAGCTAAATGCTATTGTTATTTTCTTGAAAGAATTAACATATCATGAGCAGATAAAAAAACGTTTTACAATTGTTAAAGAATTATTAGAAAAAGCCGGTACGGAAGTAATTGAGATTGAAAGTAAGCAGGAAACATTTTTCCTTAGACTTATAGAATTAGTTTATTTAACTGATTGGATCACCTACTATACTGCAATAGTAAGAGGAGCTGATCCATCTGAAATCGATTATATTAACTACTTAAAGGATCACTTGTGAAAAAAGGCATTTTATTAAAAACTACAATAATATTTTTTACTATAGTTTTTTCTATAAATGCACAATTTTATTTTTTTGGGCGCAATAAGATTCAATATAATGATTTTAATTGGAAAGTTATTAAAACAGAGCATTTTGATATTTATCATTATGAAGAGTTTTCTGAATTAGCTGAAATTGGTGCTAAATTTGCTGAGGACTCTTATGAAGATTTGAAGATTAAATTTAATCATGTTCCTGTAATCAGAATCCCCTTAATATTTTATAATACACATCTCCATTTTCAGCAGACTAACACAACACCAGGATTTATTCCTGAGGGTGTGGGTGGATTTTTTGAATTTATGAAAGGACGAGTGGTAATCCCTTTCCTAGGATCGATTCCCGGATTTAAGAACGTAATTAAGCACGAGTTAGTGCATGTATTTATGACTAATAAAATATATAATGTATTATCCGATCATAGAGTTGCAACAAATAAATTTCCTCCGCTTTGGTTTATCGAAGGACTAGCTGAGTATTGGTCAAGTGATTGGGATACACAGTCTGAGATGGTGAAAAGAGATGCTGTTTTGAATGGCTATTTTGTATCTTATAATGATCTAGATAGAATTGCCGGAACATATTTAATGTATAAAGAGGGAGAAGTATTTTTACAATTTATTGCAAAAGAATATGGCGAAGATAAGATTTTGAAATTAATGGAGAATCTTTGGAAGTTTCCAAAATTTGATCAGATTATCGAATTTACTTTAGATGAAGATATAGGAATAGTTGCTAAAAAATGGGAATTTGAGTTAAAGAAAAAATATTATCCTTTGTATGAAACAAAGGTTCCTCATTTAATTAAATCGAAAAAGCTTACACAAAATGGTTTTACTTTTTCGCCAAATATTTTCTTTTATGAAAATGAAACTTATGTAATTTATATTGGAAATTATAATGGATACACATCACTTTACAAAATAAAAATTAATAGTGATTCAAAAGAATTGGAAGAGCCGGAACTACTAATAAAGGGAGAAATTGATTCTAGATTTGAATCATTTCATGCGATGGATAATTCTTTAGATGTATCCAAAGGTGGACTGGCAGCATTTGTAACTAAAAGCGGAAAGAACGATGTAATTCATATCTATTCTTTAATTGATGATGAAATTATAACCAAATTGGAATTTGATAAATTAATAACTATAAAATCACCATCATTTTCTGAAGACGGCAATAAAATTACATTTTCGGCAGTAGATGAAAAAGGATACCCTGATATTTATGTATATGAATTATCTACTAATAGACTAGAAAGAATTACAAATGATATATATGAAGATATAGACCCGATATTTAAAATTGATGGAAATAGTTTAATTTTTTGTTCTGACAGGACAGCGGGGAAATTTAAAGGGAAAATGAATCTTTTTGAATTTGATGCTTTAGATAATACAATTAACTATTTGACGAATATCGATGCAAATATATCAACCCCACATTATTCACCATCAGGCGAACTCTATTTTACTTCAGATTATAATGACATATATAATATTTGGAAATATGATGGAGACAAACTCCAAAAGAAAACAAATTTTGTAACATCTGTGTATGATTTCGGATTTATCGATTCAACGAAGATTATTACTGCTGCTTTTGAATCTTTTACTTTTCATTTATACGAGACAGAAATTAATTATAAAAGTGATGAAGAGATTAACTCTATTCAATATTCAAGTACTAACGAAAGATGGTATCCGGCAAAAATTAAATTAGAATCGCAAAATGAAAGAATAAATTATAAAAATGATTATTCACTGGATTATGCAGTAAGTCAAATAATTACAGACCCCATTTACGGAACAAGGGGAGGTGCTTTATTTACTTTAAGTGATTTACTTGGAAACGATAAATATCTGTTCTATTTATATAATACAGCAGAAGTACAGAGCGATATTCTCAAAAGTTTTAATTTATCTCTTTCGAAAATTAATCTAAAAGGAAGAACAAATTATGCTTTTGGAGTTTTTAATTATTCCGGAAGAAGGTATGATATAAGAGAATCTGATAGTTATTATTATGAAAAAGTTTATGGCGGTTTCTTCGATCTTATATTCCCGATTTCTGTTTTCAGCAGAGTCGAGATGAGTAATAGTATTGCCAATTCTGATAAGGATTTAATAGGAGATATTATTACAAGGAAATCCTTACTAATTTCAAACGCGATTTCTTATGTACATGATAATACATTATGGGGACCGACCGGACCTATGGATGGTAATCGATACAGAGTGTTATTAGGATATACTTCAGATGTAAGATATAGCAATGTTAATTTCTATTCATTTATAGCCGACTACCGTCATTATTTACGTTTAGATACACGCACATCATTAGCATTGAGAGGTTCGGTTTATATAAATCATGGGAAAGAGGCGAGGAGATATTTTGCAGGTGGCAGTTGGGATTTAAGAGGCTGGCCTCGATTCAAAATAAGGGGCGAGAAACTTTGGCTTTCATCGATGGAATATCGGTTCCCGTTAATTGATCAATTTGTAATTAAATTCCCATTCATTGGTATTGGCTTTTTTAATATTCGCGGTGCTCTATTTATGGATGCCGGAGGTGCTTGGGATAATGAATATAAAGAGACAATTGGAAGTATTGGCGCAGGTATTAGATTAAACTTCCTAAACTCGATTGTATTTAGATATGATATTGGTAAAAAGATTGAAAATAATTTTAATAGTTTACAACCCGGATTATTTTATCAATTCTTTTTCGGAGTTGATTTCTAATGAAAAGAATAAGTTCAATATTATTATTATTGTTTTTAGTCGGTTGTTCAAAACCATTGATATTAAAACGAATTACTTTCAATGACACTCAAGCTGATAAAACAAGAAATTATATCAATAATTACTATTTCGATATTGCGTTAAAAGATTCATTTGTCTTTAAAAAAGAAATATCTATTAAAGGTAATCTTGATATTAATCCCTTTTTCTTTTATGACTCTTATTTGTTTTTTGGTGATTTGGCAGGAAAGTTTTATATAGTTGACATTGAATCGAATACACTAATAGGCGATAATCAATTTAATGGATCGATTAATGTCCCTCCGATTCTTAGTAATTATCGTCTTTTTATTCCATTAAATAATTATGATGAAAACTATGCCACATTATATTTCTATGATATACTTAATAATAAAGTATTGATTGAAACTAAAATTGATGGAAATATTGATTTTAGTATAATGAAGTATAAAGAAAATATTATAGTCATTAATAATAGAGGTTTAGTATATAGAATTAATTTAGCGGGAGGATTAGAATCGAAGCATAAGTTGATTTCGGAACTTAGAAGTGAGCCGATACTTCTAAACGACATAATTTATTATATTGGTTTTGACAGGAATTTATATTCATTTTCATTAATAGAGAATAAGGCGAAGATTGAATTAGAAATTAACGATTTACAAAAAATATTTTCCTTTAATAAAGAATTAATCTTAGTAAAAAATAATTCCTATGCCATAGTAAAAGATGATAATATTTCTGATCCAGAGTTTATGCCAGTTCCGCTAAATAATATTCAAAGTGGTGTATCAGATACAAATAGATTATATTTTGTTGATTATAGCGGTAATGCCATCTGTATTGATAAGGTTAAAGGGACAGTACAATGGGAAACAAAATTAAGTGGATTCACAAATCTTCCTCTTGTTTTGACGGACGATTATTTACTTGTAACAAATAGCATTGGGGAGATATACTTTATAAATAAAGAGGATGGTAAAGAATATACGAGAATTAAAGTAGAAGAAAGAATAAAAACAGCTCCACAGATTTATGATAATAAAATTTATTTTGGAGTAGCAAAAGGATTAATAAAAGTTTATGAAAAAGCTAATAATAAATAGTCTGATATTAATATTCTGTTTTACATATTCTATAACAGGGATGATTCCTGATTCCACCGGAAGTGCATCGGATATCAATTCAATTGACACAACTGGGATTTATAATTCTTCTTTTGAATGGGGGAAAACTACTCCCGAGAATCAATCAATAAGATTTCCTTACGATAAAGATGATAGATTTTTCAATTCAACCATATCGAAAATACTTGTCGGAAGTGCCGTTGTACTAGGTGGAGTATCTGCATATTTCAAATTAAAGGCAGACAAAGAATTTGATAATTCTACAAAAAATAGAAATTATGCAAGCAATTATAGCACTTATGACACAATCAGTGGAATATCGCTTGGTTTACTGCAAGTAAATATTGGTATATTAATATATTATTTTTTATCTGATTAATGTGCGTCAAGCCAATTATCACCTGTACCTATTTCCACAAGTACCGGTACATTTAATTCAAGAGCATTTTCCATTAATCTCTTGACTATCTCTTTGACTTCATCTAATTCAGATTTTTCCACGTCGAAAAGTAATTCATCATGTACCTGAAGCAACATTTTTGATTTCAGTTTGCGCTTATTAAATTCTCTAAAAATATTAATCATGGCTAATTTTATCATATCGGCAGCCGTTCCTTGTATAGGCATATTAATAGCAACGCGTTCTTCAAACTGTCTAATCAGACTATTATTGCTATTGATATTTTTCAAATATCTTCTTCTTCCGAGTATAGTTTCTGCATAGCCTAATTTTTTTGCACTATCTTTGGAGGACTCCATAAATTCTTTTACCTTAGAAAAATTCTTAAAATAAGTATCGATTATTTCCTTAGCATGATTTTGAGGAATTCCGAGACGAGTCTTTAATCCAAAGACGCCGATACCATAAAGAATACCGAAATTAACTTCCTTAGCCTTTCTTCTCATATCGGAATCAACTTTATCTTCAGGGACATTAAATACAAGTGCAGCGGTTCTTTTATGGATATCTTCTTTCTCTGCAAATGCAGCAGTTAAATTAGAGTCACCACAAATACTAGCCATTATTCGTAATTCTATTTGGCTATAATCCGCACTCAATAAAATATGATTTTCATCTTTTGCTACAAATGCTTTCCGAATTTCTTTCCCCATTTCTGTACGAATAGGAATATTCTGAATATTAGGTTCGGTACTCGAAAGACGACCCGTAGATGCACCGGTTTGGTTGAACGTTGTATGAATTCGTTGAGTTTTTTCATTTATTAAATTTGGAAGCGAATCAGCATAAGTAGATTTTAATTTTGCAACTGTTCTATACTCCATTAAATAATCAATTATCTCGTGTGAACCTTTTAGTGATTCTAATGACCTTGCATCAGTAGAAAAACCCGTTTTTGTTTTCTTTGTTTTTGGTAAGTTCAAATTTTCAAAGAGAATTTTTTGAAGTTGCTGAGTTGAATTTATATTAAACTTTTCGCCTGATATATCGTATATTTTTTCAGTACAACGGTCAATATCTTTTTGTAAAATCTCGCTAACAGAATTTAATGTAGGAATGTCTATTTTCACGCCGGTTCTTTCCATATCTTCTAGTACTTCGACAAGAGGGAATTCGATATCGAAAGCGACCTTTTCCATGCCATCGGTTTTTAGTTTTTTACTTAGCACTTTATATAATTTTAAAGTTACATCGGCATCTTCGCATGCGTAATCACTTAATAGATTAATATCGGCAGAATAAATACCTTCTCCTTTATTACCTTTACCGACTACTTCAACGAAGGTTATTGGCTTATAGTTTAAATATTTTTCCGAGAGATCGTCCATACCATGTTTTTCGTCCGGGTCAATTACGTAACTGGCGAGCATTGTATCAAAGAAGAAATTATTTACTTCAATTCCTAATGTTCTCATTATACCAATATCATATTTACCGTTTTGACAAACTTTTTTAATCTTTTTATTAGCAAATATCGGGGAGAATATTTTTATAAATTCATTAAGTTCAATCCTATCGGATAGGTCAGATGCAAATAGGTCACCTCCTTGAACGAATGGATTTACAGCAACGAAATATGCTTCATTTTCTTTAATTGAAAAAGAACATCCAATTAAATTTGCCTTAAGTGTATCTAATGAATCTGTTTCAGTATCAAAGACAATTAAATCACTAGCGTTCAATATTCCTGCAAGTTCTTTTGCTTTTTTTTCATCTTTTATTAAGTGGTATTTTACGGCACCTTTTATAAAAGCTTCTTTTTCAATTGGAATGTCAGTGGGTTCAAAGGCAATTTCTTTTGTGGATAAATCCGAAGAATTATTTTTCGATATTAGTTCTTTATACTTTACATATAGTGTTCTAAATTCTAGTTCATTAAGCTGTTTGAAAAAATCCTCACCAAACTCACAACTAAATTTCATATCTTCAAAAACAAAATCAATAGGCACATTTAATTCAATAGTTGCTAATTGTTTTGATAGAAAGGCAGACTCACGATGGAGTATCAGTTTATCAACCAGAGATTTTTTCTCAATTTCTTCCAGATTATCATACAGATTTTCGAGAGTTTTAAATTTATGAATCAAAGGGAGAGCAGTTTTAGGTCCAATTCCTGGGACTCCGGGAATGTCATCACTTTGGTCACCTATAAGTGCAAGGTAATCGATCATATTTATAGGGCTGAATCCCAGATCAGAAATCACTTTATCGATTGTTATAATTTCATTTTCGTCCGCACTTTTACCCGGTTTATAAATATTTATATATTCGGTTACTAATTGAATATAATCCTTATCGGGAGTAACGGCATAAGAAATTAGCCCTTTTTCTTCTGATTTTTTTAGGACGGTACCAATAATATCATCGGCTTCATAACCCGGGAGAATAAGAACAGGTATTTTCGCAGCATCGAGAAGATTTTTTATTCTATGAATTTGTGGCACCATATCTTCAGGCATTACTAGACGTGAAGATTTATATTTTTCATAAAGATCATGTCTGAAAGTCTTATCTTTTGAATCGAATCCTACTGCAAGATAATCCGGTTTGGTGTCTATTATGATTTTATGTAGTTGGTTTAAGAATCCAAATGTAGCAGAAGTAGGTTCACCTTTTGAATTTGAAAGGGGACGTTGGATAAAAGCAAAGTAAGCTTTATATATCAAAGCCATACCATCTAATAGGACTAATTTTTGCATTATTCTTCTTTATTTATTTTGTTATTTTAATAATACAAAAAAAAGGATATTTTTAATAATGTCTAATGTTCTGATTTTATTTGGAGCTTCGGGTGATTTGGGGAGAAGTATCAAAGCAATATCACTAAAAGACTCTTTTTTCAGTTCTATTATACAGATAAAAAGAGGAGAGATATTAAGGATTGGAACTAAAAGTAAATTAGTAACAATTTCTGCTCCGATGAAAGATGAAAAGGATTATGAAAATATATTTGATTCAATTAAATTCGATAAAAATAAAAAATATTTTTTATTCAATGCTATCGGAGGATTTTTAAAAGGTAAAGATATCTTAACGGATCAAATTGAAACTTATGAAAGAATGTTTGAAATTAATTATAAAATTCCGGTAGTATTAACGAGATTATTTGTAAAAAATAGTTATTTTTACAAAGCAGGTTCGATTTGTTTTATTTCATCATTCAGTTCTCTTTTTGAAACTAAGAATAATTATCAGTATAATGCATCCAAGAACGCGCTAAACAGATTTATTGAATCTACATATATAGAGCTTAGAGAAAGTAATATATCAATAAATGGAATTGCTCCATACATTATCGATACAGAAGAGAATCGGGGATGGGTGGACAATCCGGCAGAAATGACAAAACCTGAGGAAATTTATAAAACAGCACTTTTCTTCTTTCAAAATTATAAATTTATTTCAGGTAACATAATTAGACTAAACGGTAAGAAATAAATTAGATTGAGATATCTAAAATTACTTATTGACTTTTTTTCGCTAAATGGTTAATGTTAGTCCGATTATTTAGAATATTTTTTGCAAAATAGAAATTCAAAAAAACAAACTATATCGGAGGTTATTCTTTATGCCAATTAACGCCATCACAGGAACAATATCCTTAGTTTTAGCACAAGCGCAAGACACAGGGATGTTAACATATTTACAAATGAAATTCGTCGAAGGTGGAGCGTTCATGTATCCAATCCTTGCATGTTTAGTTTTAGGACTAGCATTTGCATTTGAACGTTTTTATAC
>CALDDL010000036.1 GCA_937936675.1 uncultured bacterium | reverse complement strand
GTTATTGACCAATCCTATCTCACCCGAAGGTGCAGACCCATGGGTAATCCTGAATGAAGGTATTTACTACTATTGCTATTCCACTGACACTTCTATTTGGATTAATAGTTCTGAAAGATTAGAAGATGCTGTTCAACAAACAGGAATTGAGGTATGGAAGCCCGAAGAAGGAAAATCATATTCAAAAGAAATATGGGCTCCCGAACTTCATTTCTTAAATGATAAATGGTATATCTATTTCGCAGCAGATGACGGTAAAAATGAAAACCATAAAATGTATGCACTCGAATCTCTATCCGATAATCCCAAAGGAAATTATATTCTCAAGGGACAGCTAAAAGCAAATACCGATAAATGGGCAATAGACGGAACGGTCCTAGAGCATAATGAAAAACTCTATTTCGTATGGTCGGGTTGGGCAGGTGATACGAATGTCGCACAAAATATCTATATAGCGGAAATGGAAAATCCTTATACAATTAAAGGGGAGCGAGTTCTTATATCAATTCCCGAACATAAATGGGAAATATTTGGCGAACCATTGATTAATGAAGGACCTCAGATTCTAAAACATTCCGGTAAAACGTTTATTATATATTCTGCAAGCGGCAGTTGGACTGATCACTACTGCTTGGGGCAATTAAGTCTAATAGGTAACGATCCTCTTAATCCAAAAAATTGGGAGAAAAAGAAAGTGCCGGTTTTTCAAGGTACTGAAAAAATATTTAGTCCCGGACATGCATCATTTACACATTCTCCCGACTTAACTGAAAATTGGATTGTATATCATACAGCAAAAAAGAAAGGAAGCGGCTGGGATAGGAATATTCGTATTCAAAAATTTACTTTCGATGAAAAAGGTGAGCCCGAATTCGGAAAACCCATTGATGACGGACTTGAATTTAATTCACCCTCAGAAAATAATTTTGCTCAATATGTCAATCCGTTTATCGGGACATCAAACGGAGGCAATACATTTCCGGGTGCGGTAGTTCCTTTCGGAATGGTATCCGTAAGTCCGCAGAATGCATTCGGAGCACCATCGGGATATTTATATGGCGAAGAGAATTTCCGCGGATTCGGTCATAATCATTTGAGCGG
>CALDDL010000035.1 GCA_937936675.1 uncultured bacterium | reverse complement strand
CTGCAAAATCAAAAAGCGGAAAACCAATAATTGCAAATGATCCTCATTTAGCATTTTCTGCTCCGGGTAAATGGTATTTTGTAATTATCAGAAGTAAAGAATTAAATGTTGAAGGGTTTACTTTGCCAGGCGTCCCTGCGGTAGTCATTGGAAAAAACCAAGATATATCTTGGGCTGTAACGAATGTAATGTCGGATGATGCGGATTTTTATATTGAGAAATTGGACTCTACCGGAAGTAACTATACTGTCGATGGAATCTCAATGAAATTCATAGAGCTCCTAGATACAATATTCGTAAAAGATTCAGAACCGGAAATTCTTAAGATAAAAAGCACGTACCGAGGACCGATAATAAATTCTATTCATCTATATAATCAATTATATCCATCTTCTAAGGTGAATAATTTAATAAGCATGCGTTGGATTGCGCTTGATTATACGAATGAATTAAGCTCGATGATGGCAGTAAATAAAGCTAAAAACTGGGATGAATTTAAAGAGAGCCTAAGAAGCTTTAATGTCCCGGGACAAAATTTTGTTTATGCAGATCGATTCAATAACATCGGTTATATTTGTGCGGCAAAGCTGCCAAGTAGAAGAACTAACAGTCCAACTATGATTTATGACGGTTCTAACTCTGCAAATGATTGGACAGGATTTATCCCTTATGAGGAAATGCCAAAATTATTTAATCCAAATGATAATTATATTGCGACTGCAAATAATAAAGTAGATAAGAATTTCCCTTATCATATTTCAAATATATGGGAGCCCTCTTCACGAATCGAAAGAATTACTGAATTGCTTAAATCAAAAGAAAAGCATTCTGCAAATGATTTTATGATATATCAAAATGATGTTATTTCACCTTACGCACGAATAATTACTCAACATATTATAACTGCTTTTGAGGGAGTAAATATTAAAGATAACAATCTAAAAAAGACGTTAGAACTCTTTAGAGTTTGGCAGTATGATTTTGCTTCTAATAACCAGATTCCATCGATTTATACTCGATTCTTAGAAAAATTAATTGAGAATATTTTTTTAGATGAAATGGGAGATGATTTATTAAGAGAGTTTGTTTTTGTAGCGAACGTTCCATATCGTGTATTACCAGATTTATTAAAAAATAAAAATTCTATTTGGTTTGATAACGTTAGAACAGATGAAATTGAAACCGGAGATTATATTGTTCGTAAGAGTCTTGCAGATGCATTAAGCTCGTTAGAAGAAGAGTATGGAAAGGATATTGCAAGATGGCAATGGGGTTCTATTCATCAGTTAACTATTAAACATTATTTCAGTGATCAATCATCAATTCTAGATAAGCTAATTAATATTGGTCCTTATGAAATTGGGGGAGATGGCACCACGATATTTAATACTGAATACTCCTTTTCGGAACTTCCTTATGGGAGAAGCGAAG
>CALDDL010000034.1 GCA_937936675.1 uncultured bacterium | reverse complement strand
TTTTGTGTTTCTCTTTCTTCGATTATTTTTTTAATCTCTTCGAGTTGAGTTGTAGTTTCTTTGGATGTTCCGGTTAATTGTCTCTTTATATTATAGACGTAAAAAATATACCAGCCATCGGGTGCGGCAATTGGTGAGGTGAATTGTTTCGGTTTTAATTTATAAACCTGATCCTCAACGTAATCCTGCAGGTCGCCGAATTTTATAGACTGCGGTTCGGATTGCTCCTTAAGTTCGGGACGTGTAGAGAGGAGTGTATCAAAATCAGCACCCGATTTAAGCAGCGAATATAAACTATATATCTCGGCGGAATCGAGCGATGTGATAAAGCGTATTGAAGGGCGATTATTAAATCGTTCGATTCCCGTATTTATCATTTTATTATCTATAACAATTTTCTCTCTTACTTCTTTATTGAAAAGTGCATCGCGCAGATACATTTTTTCGATCGATTTGCGTGCATAGCGGATTGCCTCAGTCGTATCGAAATTATTTTCTGCGGCATATTTTGCCCAGATCTTTTCGGCTATTAAAGTATAAAGGAATTCAAGTTTTAATTCCGGGATAAGATTTTTTATCTGTTTTTTCTGAATTGGTGTAAATTCAAAGCGTTCAATAAATTCCGATTCATAGATTGGTTTATCACCGATTGTAGCAATTATTTTATCCTGCAATCCGCTTTGAGCGAAAATATTTGAACAAAATAAGACTAAAATAATACCTAAGGTTTTAATATAACTTTTCACATTTCTCCGATGTAAACGTTTACAAATGATAAATAACTCTTTTATAACTTCTTTTACAACATAAATATAAAAAATGTCGCAAATAAAAATAATTTAATTATAAGATATAATTTTTTCTTTAAAGTAACTTTTACTAATTTTCACGGATAATATTAATATTACCCTGTTTAGTGGGAGGCACCATGAACATTTTTACGGCACGTAACCGTGTTACGTATCTTTTTGTATTTTTTGTTTTATTACTTTTCAGCAATATAGAAGCGCAGACAGGTAAAATAGCGGGTAGAGTATTGGATAAAAATACCGGCGAACCTTTACCGTTTGTAAATATTATTGTTACGGAAACCTCCATCGGTGCGGCATCCGATATTGAAGGTTACTATACAATATTGAATTTAAGACCGGGGACATATTCGATCAAGGCATCGGCAATCGGTTATCAATCCGTTACCTTTTCGGATGTAAAAGTTTCCATCGATTTAACCACAAAAATAGATATACAGCTAGCCGAAACAAGTGTGGAACTTGGGCAGGATATCGTAGTTGTAGCATCGAAACCCTTAGTAACTAAAGACTTAACGGCATCGACCTCATTAATCGGGTCGGACGAGATAGCTGCATTGCCCGTTACAGAATTTAGCGAAATCCTAGAACTTCAAGCAGGAGTTGTGGGCGGTAATGTCCGCGGCGGCAGAAGGGGAGAAGTAGTTTATGCCATCGATGGTGTCCCTGTTACTGACGTTTATGACGGCTCAACGGTAGTTGACGTTAATGCCAGTTCGATTCAGGAATTGCAATTTATAAGCGGTGCATTCAATGCAGAGTATGGAAGAGCACTTTCGGCATTCGTTAATCTTGCAACCAAAGAAGGAGATAACAGATTCACGGGAAGTGTTACTACTTATTTCGGAGATTACTTTACTCAGAACGAAAATATTTTCCGCGGCGGAAAGGATTTCAATCCTACCGCAATCAGAAATTTTGAAGGCAGTCTTAGCGGTCCGATTATTCCTAATACTCTTTATTTCTATACCAATGCTCGTTACGTTTATTTTGATGGATGGATGAAAGGACAGAGACTTTATAATCCATGGGATATTACGGTAAATAGAGGTCCTTCGGAGCCGGTAGAAACCCGTTACGAGATTCAGCAAACCGGAGATAAAGAGATCGTTCCTATGAATTGGAATGAGAAAGTTTATGCTCAAGGCAAGCTTACCTACAAGCCAATTCCCGAAATTAAACTTACTTATAACTATATTATGGATAGAGTTCATTATCAAGATTATAATCACGATTTTGAACTTAATCCCGATGGTGATTATCAAAGAATTCGCTCCGGTGCTACAAGTATTTTAAGTATGACTCATACTATCGGTACTAGCACTTTCTATCAATTAAGCGGATCATATTTTTATAAGATGTATAGAAATTTTGTTTATGAAGATTATAGAGACCCACGTTACACACATTATTTATTATTAGATCAGCAGCCGAAAGAAAGCCCAAGCTTTAAGACCGGAGGCACTCAAGCGCAGCATTTCAAACGTACTACCAATAGCTATGGTCTAAAGCTCGATCTTACATCTCAAGTTACACGTGTTCACCAGATGAAATTCGGTTTTGAACTAAACCAAAATGCTGTTTCTTATGACGATACGAGTTTACTACAATATATAGATGCTAACGGCAATGGCACTTATGATCCGGGCGAGGACGGAATCCCTGATCCTCAGGTTTCTCTTAATCCTTTCGTTAATATGAGAATCCCGGATATAAATAATCCTGACGAGAATCTTTCTATTAATAGATACGAACGTAAACCGGTGGAATTTTCTGCTTACTTACAGGATAAATTAGAGTTAGATGAAATGATCGTTAATATCGGTGTTCGTTTCGATTATTTTGCACCTGACGGAAAAGTATTAACAGATAGAACCGACCCTGATATATATAGACCAAGAAATCCCGCGAATATTGCAAAGACATATCAGGAGAGATTAGGATATTGGTATAAAGATGCCGAAGCTAAGATGCAGTTTTCTCCTCGCCTCGGTGTTGCCTTCCCAATTACAGATAAAGGCGTAATTCACTTCTCTTATGGTCACTTTTTCCAAACTCCTAACTATGAATATCTTTACACAAATCCTGAATATAAATTCGGATTCGGTACTGATAATTTAGGTATCGCAGGTAATCCGGACTTAAAACCGGAACAGACCGTCAGCGGTGAAGTTGGAGTTCAGCAGGCATTAACAGATGAATTAACTGTCGATATCACAGGTTATTTTAGAGATATCCGTAACCTAACCGGTACTAGAGCCGATGAAATTATTCTTTATGGCGGAGCCGGAAAGTATAGCCAATACGTTAATAGTGATTTTGGTTTCGTTCGTGGTATTGTAGTCTCGGTTACTAAACGATTTATGAATAATTGGTCTGCTACACTTGATTATACCTTACAGACCGCAAAAGGAAACGCATCGGATCCTGCAGCCACACGTAATCAATTAGCTAATGGCGAACAGCCGGAGATTCAACTCGTATCATTAAATTGGGATCAGACTCATACAATTAATGCTACATTCAGTTATTCAGCACCCGAAGGTTGGGGTCTTAGCTTAATCGCTCAATATGGAAGCGGTTTCCCATATACACCTACTCAATCACTTAATATCTCCAAGCTATTAACTAATAGCGAGCTTAAACCTTCATCATTCAATGCCGATCTAAGAGCTTTTTATGATTTAGATCTTGCCGAGAAAATCAGACTCAGTTTCTTCGCACGTATCTATAATCTATTTGATATTAAGAATCAGAATAACGTATATCAGGATAGCGGAACGGCGGATTTTACTTTAGATGAATTCTTAAGAAAGCAATCAGGATCTCCGCAGATTGTAAATACATTGGATGAATATTATAGAAGAGCTGATTACTACTCCGAACCTAGAAGAGTGGAATTCGGTTTCTCGCTATACTTTAATTAATTGGTAATCAAATAATGAAAATAAATGGTAAAGTTTATGAATAGAACATACAAATTAATAACCTTAGTAATACTAAGTCTATTTGTTACTTCTTATGCATTCGGACAGATTCAGAGGGGAGACGCAACAGCCCGAAGAACCGGTGTGCATAAAGGTAATCAGATAAGAACGATTTTTGGTAACTGGGGAGTTATTGCTCAACCCGGCGACCAAGGTCCTAGAGCTGCTTGGAAATATGATACAAATGGTTACGTTGGTGACGTTTCTCCATTAGTTGGAGTAAGACTCCCGATAAGAGATTATACAAATGACGGAAGAACCGATACAATATATTCGGTAATAATAACTCCCGTATCACGTCCCGGCGGCGGTGATTATGCTCCCGGCGGCGGTACATCGTGGACTTTCGAGCCGATTCCCGGATTCTTTAATCCAGCTATTAATCAGCCCGGTAAAGGAATTGCAATGAATGTATTCCCCGAGACCTGGCCCGCTGTCTGGCCAGATCATCCTACTTGGGTGGATTCTAATGGTATCGCAGAGTGGAATGGATATTTCGGACGCGGTCAAGAAAGCGCAGATGAAGAAAGTTACTTTATGATGGATGATAATAAAGACGAAAAAATGTTCGTTAGATATGGTTTCCTTCCCGATCCAAACGATCCTTCGAGAAAAGGTCAGGCAATAAGAATGGGCGTAAGGGGAATGCAATGGTCTCAATTCCTTGCTCAGGACGTAATGTTCTGGTTATACGAAATCCAGAACGTCGGTGCTACTACTTATGAGCAGACGGTATTCGGAACTATAGTAGGAACTTTCGTAGGTGCAGATGGCGATGAATGGAATGATGACGTATCGTTTTTCCAAGTAAGAGATGCTATTACATATTCATGGGATTTTGATAAATATATCAGACCTTCGGCTAATCCAAGATGGCAGCCGAATCCTAATCAAGTCGGTTATATAGCTTATGCATTCTTAGAGTCTCCGGGTAATTCGGTCGATGGAATCGATAATGACGGAGATGCTCGCAATTTCCCAACTTCAGCGCCATATTTTGTAGAGAATGATTTTCAGCCTCGTACTCTTAAAGCAGGCGATAAACTTGTATTAATCGATGTAAATAAAAATTATGAAAGAACAATTTTCAATATGCCTAATTCGGTAGCTAATGTTACTTCGATGGGCAGGAGCTTTAGATTAGTCCCCGATTCCACAGTTTTAGCCGAAGGCAATTTGGTAACGGGAAGTGCCGGATTTGTACTTAATCGAAACGCTTATGATGGAATCGATAATGATCTCGATGGTTTAATAGATGAAAACTACCAGATTCACTATAGACAATATAAAGCAGATAGCCGCGGTACTATCTTAATCGATACACTTAATCCCGTTCAGTATAAAGATTTTGCAAAAGGTCTTGGCGTTACTGATGATATGATTGATGAATCGAGAGCCGACTTAAAAGATAATGATAGAGATTGGAATCATGAAATAGATGATTTAGGAGCAGACGGAAAACCGAATACAAAAGATTTTGGCGAAGGGGATGGAGTTCCCACTCCGGGCGAGCCGAATTTCGATAGAACAGACGTTAATGAATCCGATCAGATCGGTTTAACTAACTTCCAGTATTTCGTACCCGCAGGCGATATAACGATGTCGAATGAAGATGATATGTGGAGAAGATTGCGCCCCGGTTCTTTCGATGTGCCGAGCTCAATTGTCAATAACGTAGCTATACGAGGCGAGGATGGCGATTTCGTTTATGGATCAGGTTATTTCCCATTGCTGCCCGGAGCTACCGAAAGATTTTCTTTAGCTCTTGCATTCGGTAATGATCTTAGAGGCGTTATTAAAACAAAGAGAACAGCACAATTAATTTATGATGCTAACTATAATTTCCCTCAGCCGCCTGATAAACCGAACGTAACGGCAGTGCCCGGCGATGGTAAAGTTACTCTTTATTGGGATGACGTAGCCGAAAAAACTATCGATAGATTAACTAAGATAAAAGATTTTGAAGGATATTTAATTTATAAGGGTACCGATCCTGATTTTATTGATTCATATAAAATCGCAGACGGCGAAGGTAACCCTAAAAGATATAAACCTGTTGCTCAGTTCGATTTAAAGAATGGCATCGCAGGATACTTCCCATCCACTCCCGAAGTAATAGAAGCTACTCTCGGTGTTCCTTTCTATCTCGGTGATGATAATGGAATTAAAAATTTCTGGGTGGATAATGATGTAGTAAATGGAAGAACTTATTATTATGCAGTTGTAGCTTATGATCGTGGCGATGCATCGCGTGATATATTCCCTGCCGAAACTCCTAAACGTATATCCAAAGACGTAACGGGTGCGATTGTAAGAGACGTTAATACGGTGGCAGTAGTGCCAAATGCACCTGCTATCGGTTATGTTGCCCCTGAATCAGGTAAGGAATTAACACGTATAAGCGGCGGATCGGAAGTGAAACCTACTTATGAAGTAATGAATCCTTATGATATTCGTGATGCTCAGTATGAAGTTACTTTTGTTGATTCATTAGTTAAAGGTTCCCCGATTGCTTATGCTTATCAAGTTACAAATAAAGTAACGGGAAGAACGATGTTTAATACACCGCAGCCGATAAAAGCCATAAATGGTGCTGTATTTGAAGGTCTTAATTTATCTATCGATCCAAGTTACCAAACTCTCGATAGCATAAAAATCAATCAGGCCACAACAGGATGGAATTCTAAAAAACCGATTAAGACACTTAATTATTCTGTAGCTCCTTTCTCAGTTTCAGGTTTCCCTGCCGGTGTAAAAGATGCTCGTGATTATACTTTTGTTTTCTATAATAAATTTGATAAATCTTCTACCGATAAATTATTAGGACTTCCGCTCGCTGCTAAGAGAGGTAATTTCGAAATCTTTGATGTAACCGAAAAATCTAATCCTAGATTAGTTCCTTTCGCATGGATTACTAGCGATACTACATTAAGCAAAGGCGATAGAATTTTCTTATCAGATTATCAGTCAAAGAGATTGACTTGGGCAGTTTCATTTACCGGAGATAGCACCAAAACTTTAGGTGCCGGCGATACTCTTAAAATTAATTTCTTAAAACCGATCACTAAAGAAGATAAATTTACTTTCACTTCGGTTGCTGCTACATATAATGCAGAAGAAGCAAAAAATAATTTAGACAAAATAAAAGCAGTACCTAATCCATATATAGTTACTAACGTATATGAATCGCCGCTGCCTCCGCAGATAAGAGGTAGAGGCGAGAGAGTGATTAATTTTATTAATCTTCCGCCTAATAGTAAGATAAGTATCTTTACTTCAAGCGGTTCATTAGTAAAAACTCTTGAACATGATGGCAGCCTGCTAAACGGAACAGTTAGCTGGGACGTAAGAACTAAAGAAGGTCTTGATGTTGCTTACGGCGTTTATTTTTATCTGGTTGAAACTCCCGAAGGTGGAAAGAAGACCGGCAAACTTGCTATCATTAAATAATTTAGAATACTGGAGCTTAATATGAATAGAATAAAAATTTTCTTTTTGATATTAGTTGCCTTCGGGGTATCGGTATATGGACAGAGCAAGGTGGGTACTACTGCCGCAAACTTTCTAAATATACCCGTTGGACCGAGAGCAACTTCGATGGGAGGCGCATTCGTAGCGGTTGCTAATGATGTTACTTCCGCTTTCTGGAATCCCGGAGGACTCGCACGTCTCGAGGGTAATGAATTTTC
>CALDDL010000033.1 GCA_937936675.1 uncultured bacterium | reverse complement strand
TGTTTCGAGTTTTGATGGCTATGGTTATCGCGCATGGATTAATTGTGGCGATTGCGCTTTCGGCAGGAATGCACCTATCACCGGAAAGTTCAGTTAATGAGATATTAGGCGTTAATGCATTATTTGCAACATTATGGAGCGGATCGGCATTATTATTTCGCAAAGTTGAAATAAAACGGGAGCACAAATAATTAGTACTCCCATTAATAATCATTATTTCTTTTTCACATCAAATCGATCGAGGTTCATTACTTTGCTCCATGCTGCGGCAAAGTCATCTACGAATTTCTTCTTAGAATCGTTCTGAGCATACACTTCCGTAAGAGCACGTAATATAGAATTAGAGCCAAAGATCAAATCTACACGTGTTGCAGTCCATTTTAATTCTTCAGTTTTGCGATCACGTCCTTCAAATAATAGTGCATCTTCGGATACCGGTTTCCATGCGGTATTCATATCAACAAGGTTTACGAAAAAGTCATTAGTGAGTTTACCCGGTTGATTTGTAAAAACACCGTTCTTAGAGTTGTCATAATTAGCACCGAGAACTCGTAATCCGCCAATAAGGACTGTCATTTCGGGAGCACTTAATGTGAGTAATTGTGCCTTATCAATTAACATCTCTTCGGGCGAAATAGTGAATTTCTTTTTCTGATAATTGCGGAAACCTTCAGCCTGCGGTTCCATTACATCGAATGATTCCACATCTGTCTGTTCTTGCGAAGCATCGGCTCTTCCGGGAATAAATTGAACTTTTACTTCAAATCCGGCATCCTTAGCAGCCGCTTCAACTGCAGCACCTCCGCCTAGGACAATCAAATCAGCAACAGAAATTTTCTTTTTATCTTTACGATCTTTATTGAATTCCGATTGAATCGTTTCATAAACTTTGAGCACTTTCTCTAATTTTGCCGGTTCGTTTATTTCCCAATCTTTTTGAGGAGCTAAACGAATTCGTGCGCCATTAGCACCACCACGTTTATCCGATCCGCGGAATGTGGAAGCCGAAGCCCAAGCCACTGAAACTAATTCCGAAATCGATAATCCCGAATTCATTATTCTTGTCTTAAGTTCGGTCTCATCTTTTGAATCGATAAGTTCGTGCTGAACAAGTGGAATAGGGTCCTGCCAGATTAAGTCTTCATACGGAACTTCGTTACCTAGATAGCGAACTTTTGGTCCCATATCACGGTGAGTAAGTTTGAACCAGGCTTTAGCAAATGCTTCGGCAAATTGATCTGGATTCTCATGGTATCTGCGTGAGATCGGTTCATAGATTGGGTCAAATTTAAGTGATAAATCTGCAGTCGTCATCATCGGTCGATTTTTCTTCCCCGGCACATGTGCATCGGGAATCATATCTTCTTCTCTTACCTCCTTAGCAAGCCATTGCCAAGCACCTGCGGGGCTTTTTACTAATTCCCAATCGTAAC
>CALDDL010000032.1 GCA_937936675.1 uncultured bacterium | reverse complement strand
AGCAATCCCGCACTAATAAGGAAAATCGCTTTTCCCATATCGGCTTTATTAATTTTTATTGATTGATGAATTTGAGGAAGGAAATCAGATGCTCTTACAATAGGACCGGCAACTAATTGCGGGAAGAATGAAACGAAGAAAAGGAAATCGATAAATTTCTTCTCCGGCTCCATGTGTCCTTTATATAAATCTATTGTATAACTCATCGATTGAAAAGTAAAGAAAGAGACTCCTACGGGAAGAAATATATCAATAAATTCAAACTGAGGTCCGCCAAGTCCGGTAACCGTATCAAAGAAGAAATTTGTATATTTAAAATAACCAAGGATTCCAAGGTTCATCACCATCGAAACAGTAAGAAGGATATTTCTCTGAGCTTTTGACTTGGAATCATAAATCCATTTCCCCGCATAGAAATCGATAACGCAGCTAAAGATAAGAAGAAGGAAATAGAAACCACTGGATTTATAATAGAAAAAGAGGGATGCGGCGGTCAGAAAAAGAACTTGAGCTCTTCTATTATTTATAAAAATATGATAGAAGGCGATACAGGCGAGGAAGAAGAATAGAAAAAATCCGCTGTTGAATAATAGAGGTTCCAGCGGATTATATTTAATCTGTTCCCAAAGCCGTTCGAAAAAAGCAGTATCCATATACGGTCCTGTTGTAACGTTATTTTTAGAGTTTATTTATCTTTTATTATACGAATCTAATAACGCATCTGTAAATAATTGAGCAACTTTTGCAGCACCTTGACCATTAAAGTGAATATAATCTTTGAAAGCTAATGGTGGATTAGCATTCACCCATTTGACCATCGAATTTTGACCGCCCATAGCTTCAAATAAATTCCAATAAGCTACGTTAGATTGCTTGGCAATATTTTTTTGTGTTTCAAGCAGCGATAGGATAGCAGGATCGCTTACAAAATTAGAACCTTTCTTCATCGCCTTATCATGAACCGTTACCATTAATATCCCTGCATTCGGGAAGGCTTTCTTAACGTGCTCAACTACTTTAATCATCTCTCTTTCGTACCAGCTATAGTCAGTTTTTCTTGTACCGGCGATATTTAAACCAAATTCGAGAATAACCAATTTATAATCCATATATTTTGCAAATTGGTTTAATAAACTTTGATCAATATTTGCTAAATCAACACCCGTATTCCCTCTTAAGGGAAGATTATCCACATAAACGCCGGTTTCATTTTCTAGAGAAACTCCATAGAAATAAGCCTGATCGGCTTGAGTAACTTCGATCTTCACGCTCTTAGCTCTCCCGGATGGCTTAAGAACTAATTCCTGTAAATCCTTTCCTGCTTTAAGAGCTACGCTTTGTTTTGCTCCGCCATCGAAACTATAATTTATAGTAGATGGTTTTGCATTAGCATAATATAATTTTACTACGCTGAAATCCTTTAATTGTCTTCTTGCTCTTGTGGTTTCATATTGCACCCATGCACCGGTTGCTTTAGGTAAGAAACACTCACCGCTTACGCCAAGCGGATAGTTATTTGGATTGCTTGAATAGAAAGCTGCGGATTCCCAATTACTTGAGAATGTATGCTTTGTTGTAGTTCTAAAAGATATATCTTGCGAAGTAATTCCAAGCCAACCGACTCCATTACCTCCAAATTTATTTTGAAGTACTTCTCTTATATCAGCAGTAACTAAATCGCCCTCGATAGCAGAATCGCCAAAATGTGCAATGCGGACTGATTTAGATTTGGCATTTTTAAGAGCATCAAAAAATGGTTTTAATTGCGAAACATTTCCCGATAATGGTTCTGCCTGACCTTGAAGCAGAGCTTCATTAAAGAATCCTATTCCGGCATAATTATATTTCGCCGGATAAAGCTCAAATATATTTGGTTGAAAATCATTTTGGTTGTAATATTCATTTTCCTCAGGTGCAGGTTTTAAGTCAGCAAGTATATCTACTTGTCTTATTTCAAGTCCCCAAAATTCGTAATCAACTTTTACGAATGAAACGAGTATAAGGAGAAAAAGGATTAAAAATCCTAGGTATAAAGGTTGTCTTATTCTATTGTCTTCCATATATATATCCTTGTATTTAAAACTTATAGTTTATATTTCGATAAAACTTTTTCGACTTCAAGTGCCCAGATTTTGTATCCTTTTGCATTGAAGTGAAGTCCATCCCAAGTTAATTCGGGACGTAAAAAGCGATCAATCCCCGCCGTCTTACCATTTAGATCAATTATATCAATATTATTTTGTTTTGCGAAATCAAAGAGCATCTTATTGAGTTTATCTACTTCTCTATTTCTGCCGGCATTAACTTCCGGAGTGCCACCCCAATCTTTAGCCCAAGTCTTAGCCGAATATGTAGTAGTTTGAATAACGGGAATAATGTTTTTTGATTTCAGTTTATTAATAATACTTATATACTCGGCATATACTTCTTCAGTAGGAATCCAATTATATATGTCGTTAAGCCCGCCACAAATAAAAACAATTTTTGGATTTAATTTGTAAATATAATTCATTCTTGCGCTAAAACCTTGCAAAATATCAGAAGGAATCCCTCGTTCTGCAACGCTGCTTCTACCTAATAGCTCGTTCCAGTTAGCACCATTAGTAAGAGAATTACCAAGCATAACGATATTCGCTTGGCGCGTTTTATAAATATCATACATTTCTATTTGTAATTTATATGCAGGGTTCTTTAGGTATCGTAATGCGGGGTCTTCTTGGGCTTCAATTCGATTTGAAAAAAATAACAATATTATCAATAGTGAAATTGTATTTATACTAAATTTATATCTCATCTTACCTTGCTTTCGTTTATAAATTATACTCTTATAACATAAAATAGTTCTTGATAAAGATCACTTTGCTTTTTTTGAATCGCTTTCAGTGGATTTAAATTTCAAAGTTTTTTCTAAACTTACAAGTTCGGAAATCTTAGCCGAATATTCTTCTTTTTCTTTTTCAGTTTTGCGCGTTTCGAGTTTTACGTTTCTTAATTCTTCTCGCGAGGATTTTAATTCTTCTTTAATCTTCATTAATTCGTTTTTGCTTTCGGATATTTCGTGTTCAATTTTTTGTTTTATATCTTCCAAATTGGAGTAGTAGGAATTAGACTGATTAATAATCTGCTTCAATTCAGAATTAATATTATTTTTTCTCTGTTCCAAAGATTCAGCTTCAGATTTTACGCCGTTCATATGATGCTTAAATTTATTGATATCCTCTCTGATATCGGCGAGGTCATCTATTAATTCTTTTTGTTCATCTTTGAGATTTATAATGGTCTGCTCAAGTGCGGCTTTTTCTTTTTGAAGTACTTTAGAGAGACCGCCATACTCTGCTATCTGTGTGCTCTTCTCAAGTATTTGACGTTCTCTTTGATTAAGCTCTTTTTCCTTTTCTATTAGTTCTTGCTTTAAGTCCGTGAGTCGCTTTTTCTGGTCGTTAAATTCACTTAAGTATGTTTGGAGAACTGAAGAGAAATTTCTTTCGACCGTAAGATTGCTCTCTTCGATACTGAATTTTCGTTTTTCTAATTCTTCTATAATTTCATTTTTAGAATTTATTGTTTCGGAGATTTTTTCAATCTGATTAGTAAATTCAAGTAATTTCTCTTGTGATTCTTTTAGAACTACATCTAATCTTTTAATGTCTTCTTGAAGGGAGCTTTTTTTAGATTGGAGTTCTTCGGTTAGTTTACTTTCTTCCTTTAGTTTTTCTTCGCTGAGTTCGATACGCTGTTTTACGTTTTGATAATCATTTTTTGCTTGAAAAAGGTCTTCGAGTAATTTTTCTTTTTGATTATTGTAGTCATTAAAAAGTTTTTCTTTTTCTGTAAGCTGAAAAACCATAGCTGATACGGAATTTTCGAGATTATTTTTTATCTCCTCGCTCAGAACGAGTTTAGAATCGATCTCTTCAATTGTTTTGGTTTTTCTTTCTTCTTCATCTTTAAGGTGATTTAGTTTTTCTACATAAACGCTTATATCTTTTTCATATTTAATAAAAGACGCTTCTTCTTTTCTTAAGTTGTTTAGATGTGAAGTAAGTTGAATCTCTTCTTCGGAAAGTTCCGCAACTCTTGCAGAGAGAGTTTCAAATTCAGATGACATTCGTTCGTATTCCGATTTGAAATTTAGAGTCTTTTCGGAAATTTCATTGTATTCGGTCGTAACTTGGTTAAGAAGATTATGTTTCTCTTCGT
>CALDDL010000031.1 GCA_937936675.1 uncultured bacterium | reverse complement strand
GATGCTAATCAAAGATTATTTATTCAATATGGTGCATCGTTATTTTATCCGGCGAATACAATGGCATGCCACGTATCGGCTTCTCCGAATCATCAGACAAGCAGAATCACACCGCTTAAATTCCGTTTCGATGTAGCATTTAGCGGACGTCTAGGTCTCGAACTCGATCCATCTAAAATGAGCTCAGAAGAAAAGGCATACTCAAAAACAAAATTGGATTTTTATAAAAGTGTAAGAGAGATTACGCAATTCGGCGATCTCTATCGATTGGCTTCCCCTTATGACGGCGATTTTATTTCTAATCAATATATAAGTCAGGATAAAGAAAAAGGATTAGTTACCGCATATCTTACAAATTATTTTATGGGAATGAGAAATAATAACGTAAGACTTCAGGGACTTATACCCGAGAAAAAATATAAAATTTATGAACCGGATGATAAGAGTGGTAATACTGCTCACTTAGTAGAAAATAATGGAATATATTCAGGTGAATATTTGATGAATAAGGGAATCACATTAAAGATGAATAAGATATATGACAGTGCGATAATTTTAATTGAGGAAGCAAAATAGGGAAAGCTGTAGATGAAAAAATATTTATTAATAACTGCGGGGATATTCTTCCTCGCTGTCCGGTTTCCAAGAGAACTTGAAGCGCAACCGTCCCGATACTCTTTGCAAATTTCTTGGCAAGTCTCAGAGAATCCCAATAGTACTGTTTTAAAAGAGACGGGAAAATTGAACTCGGACTCCGGTAATTCACTTCTTCCTCCACAACCCTCGTTGGAAATACTTTCGCTAGACACTACAAAATATTCATCACAAAATTATTCTACTAATTCTCAAACTCAGAAAGATTCCTTATTGCCCTCAGGAAACTATCTCTCTAATCTTCATGCAGATAAAGATTCTCCTTTATTTACGGTGTATGCAGCACCGCTTGCCCGCACCGAATATAAAATCGATCAAGGATATCAATTACTTTGGTATAACCCGATTAAAGGGATCGGATTTGATTCTAAAGATGCAGGGAAATTAGAAATTGCTTTTACAATTGGCGGTAAAAGGATCAGTTCTGTAAATGAATATTTCAAAGAGCCGATTATCACATTGTCATATAGCGATATTGTCGGTTTTTATTTTTATCCGGTTGAACATCTGCGTGTCAATGCTTTCTATTCTGTTTATTCATCTTCATCTGCTTTCCAAGATTATATCATCACAAATGAAAGTGAAAATGATATTTCATTCAATATAATAAATAAATTCTCCTCAGATAAAAAAATAGAAAACGGAAGAAACAGGGGAAAATATTTCTTCTTTGAACATGTTCGTAAACGCGACGGCTGGATGGTCTCACATGATATTCCACTCGTAGAAAATTTTAAGAATCTGTTTTCCACTTCCTCAATCCCCGATACGATTGTAGCCGATGCAAAGCGTATTGATTACATCCAAAACATTACACTTAAGCCCGATGAATCATTTAATTTCCGTACTGTCCGAGTATTGAATGATATCTCGATAAGCGATGATTCGCTAAAAGTCGTATTTAATAATCTTATTAATATCGATAAGAATGAATTAATAGCTGCCGATGAGAAAGCATATTCAAGTATTCCCCGAATAGAATTTGATAACAAAGAGAGGGAGATGCTTTATTATAGTGCATTTTCATTAATTAGGCAATGTATGATGCCGCCCGAAGGGGAGAGCAAATATAATTATTATGTTTTTTCGCGTGAACCAAAATGGGGCTGGGGTTATGGCGGACAGGTATTTCATGAATCTCTTACGATGCTTGCTTATGCTTATATGGATCCCGAAGGTGCGCTTAATTCGCAGCGAGTTTATTTCGAAAGGCAGTATCCTAATGGCTATATAAATTATAGAACGGGTCCATATCTAAATGAAAAAATTGAGCATAACGGTGCGCTAACGAGTTCCGCTCCATGGTTCAATTACGAAAATTATGAACTCTTTATGATCACTAAGGATATGCAATTCCTCAAAGAGGCGTATGAATCGGGGAAGAAATTTTATGAATTTTATACTGCCGAAAGGGATTCGAATAAAAATGGTCTCTATTCGTGGGGCGGACATGCGGAGCTTGAAAGTGTTCGCGATGCACTCGTGGCAGTTTGGGACAATGTCGGGTGGGCTTCTAATTTTGAAGGTCCGGACGTTAATTCGATGCTCGTAAAAGAGGCACAATCATTAAGTAAGATGGCTTTAATGCTCGGGAAATTCGTTGAGGCACATGAATGGACAGATAAAGCAAATAGTTTGACAAAATTAATCGATAAGAATTTATGGGATAGCAAACAGAATTTTTATTTTAATATAAATAAGAACACGGGAAAATTCAGTTACAAAAAAAATGATGACTTAAAAATAAAAGAGATAATTGGATTCCTACCGATGTGGGCGGGAGTGCCGAATGCTAAACGTGCGAAGCTATTAACAAAAAGTCTATTTAACGTAAATGAATTTTGGCGAAAGAACGGTGTGCCCACTCTCTCGGCAAAAGATAAATATTATAATCCTCTCGGATATTGGAACGGACCGATATGGGTGCCTTGGCAGTATCTGATTTTTCAGGGGCTGCTCGATTATGGATATAAGAAAGAAGCAATTTCACTAAGCGATAAAGTTCTTAATGCCGTATCAAATCAATTGAAGCGGGATCATTATTTTTGGGAGTTTTATTCCGCCGATGACGCACGTGCAGGTAAGAACAAGACATATATCTGGAGCGGTATGGTAGCGCGTTTCCTTATAGATATTGATAATATGAAGAATGGCGAATAATAAAGTA
>CALDDL010000030.1 GCA_937936675.1 uncultured bacterium | reverse complement strand
CTTATGAATTTGATGGAAGCGGATTATCAAGCGGAATTTATTTCTACCGATTGCAGACGGGAGAATTTACTCAAACAAGGAAGATGCTGCTGATAAAGTGATGAAAAGCATTTTCAAAACCGAAACATCGAGTTTTTAACGAGAGACGAAATATCTCCCTCAAAGTAAAACGAGAGGCATAAAAAATCCCTGCCATTTTCTATATATGGCAGGGATTTTAATTAAAACTATAATTAAAGATTTATCTCGAGGCAAAGTAAAATTTTATAAAATCTAATAAATCTGCTCTGACTATAGGAATTAAATAACTTACTCTTTATTGCTATATGAAAGCTCTACCTTCACATGGAAATCAGCACCGCTAAATAAAGTATATTTCACTTCACCGATTGTGCATTTATATTCTTCACCGACTAATTCGCTTATTACTTTCCCGATTGCAGTCTCTAATGAACCGACACTAACGGATTTTAACTTATTTTTTAATAATTTTTCGACGTCTATTGCTTTTTCTTCCGGCATTTCATGCTCCTTTCTTGTTCTGTTCTGTTTAGACGCACCTTAAACAAATTAGTTTCATTTCCTGATGAAATTTAATAATTCTTCTGTTTTTTCTTTCAAAAGATTCTCGTCTCCACGGGATTCTACGTTCAGACGAATTAACGGCTCGGTATTGCTTAATCTTACATTAAATCTCCATTCAGGATATTCCACGCTGATTCCATCCAACTCATCTTGTTTTCCGTCTTTATATTTCGCCCTAATCTGTTCTACCTTTTCGGCGGGATTAGCAATTTTAGAGTTAATTTCGCCCGAACATGGGTATTTTGCTATCATTTTTTCTACGAGTTCAGAAAATTTTTCGTTTTCGACTGACATTAGTTCTAATACCAATAAAAAGGGAATAAGTCCGCTATCGGAATAATGATTATCCCGGAAATAGTGATGTGCAGACATCTCGCCGCCATAAATGGAATTTACTTCACGCATTTTTTGTTTGATATATGCATGCCCGCTTACGGATTCTATAGCGATTCCACCTTCATTTTCCACTGTTTCAATCGTATTCCAAGTAAGACGTGGATCATGGACAATCTTTTCGCCCGGATTTTTCTTTAAAATTGATTTTGCCAAAAGACCTACGATATAATATCCTTCTATAAAATTTCCCTTTTCATCAAAAAAGAAACATCTATCATAATCGCCATCCCAAGCCACTCCAAGATCAGCACCCGATGCTTTAATTGCATCGATTGTAGATGCGCGGTTTTCAGGAAGCAATGGATTAGGAACGCCATTCGGGAAATTTGAATCGGGTTCATGATGCACTTTTACCATCTCGATCGGGAGCAATTTTTCTAATTTATCCAAAGCAGGTCCAACGCATCCATTTCCTGCATTTACGACTACTTTATACGGTTTTATATTAGTCGCATCATAAAATTTTGAGAGATGATTAATAAATGGCACCATTATATCTTTTTCGATAACTGTACCTTTCTGAGATGCTTTTTCTCCAAGAGTATCATTTAAAATCTCACCTTCTAAAATATGAAGATCGGAATCATAACCCATCGGAAGCGAACCTTTTTTTACGAATTTAAGTCCATTATATTCAGGCGGATTATGACTAGCAGTGATCATTACACCGCCATCAGCATTTAAAAATGGTGTTCCGAAATAGATCATTTCAGTTCCGCATAAACCAAGATTAATCACATCAGCACCTGCATCGGTAAGTCCATCGGCTAAAGCATTTGCTAGTTCTACCGATGATTTCCTAACGTCATATCCTATGACTACTTTTTTTGCCTTCAAATAATTAGCGTAGGTTCTTCCCACTTTATATGCAAGCTCCGCATTGAGTTCTGAAGGGACTTTCCCCCTAATATCATAAGCCTTAAAAGATGCTATTTTTTCCATAATTTCTCCTAAATCATTAATATGATTCCTTAAAATAATAAATTTAGAAAGAACTTTAGGAAATATTTTTGCATAGACAATTAAGAAAGAAAAATCTATTTTAGATTATCATTTTGGAGGGAATATCGAAACTAACTCTACTAAATTTACAATATGCTCAAACTCAAAATGCAAAACCTTATTTGTCTTTGAACCTTCTCTTAACCTAAGCGATGAATTATTTCTTTGTCCTCAATGCAGGACAAAAGTATTAACCCAACATATAGTCCAGTGCAGCCGATGCCAATCGATAGTAGATTTCCATTCGATCCTATATGATGAAGAACCGGTGATTTTCAAAATAGAAAAATGTTCTCGATGCTCCGGAAGCCGGGCAGACGAGAAAAAAATAATTCCTCTTTATTATCCCGATGCCTTCATTTAATTTATTTTATTATTACTTTTGTTATTAATAATCTCCAATGGCAGTAAAAAATCGTTAAAAATTATCTTATTAAATAATAGGTGTATAATATGATGCGTAGAAACAAATTAGTAGTTGCTTTCTTATTCGTGTTGTTTACAGCTTTATCATTAAACGCACAGCACAGTGTTAATTATGATACTGTAAAAGCCCAAAAATTTGATACCGGCAAAATGTGGTCTTTCGATTATCCTCCGGTGGATTATCTCAAAAAAACTTATAACTTCACACCCGATCAAGAATGGTTTGATGATATCAGACTTTCTGCTTTAAGACTACCGGGATGCACTTCTTCTTTCGTTTCTGAAGATGGACTTATGATGACAAATCATCACTGCGTAAATGGCATCTTAAGCAGGGTTCAGCAAGAAGGTGAAAACCTTGAGAAAGAAGGTTTCATGGCTAAATCATTAGCCGAAGAAAGAAAAATTACCGGTTATTATGTAGATCAATTAATTATTATCAAAGATGTAACCGCAGAAGTTCAAGCTGCTACGGCAGAAGGAACTAATGATGCCGAAAAAGCTGCTAAAAGAGAAGCTAAAGTAAAAGAATTAATAGACACATATAATAAAGAAACCGGTTTAATGTGCCAATTCGTTTCTTTATTCAATGGCGGTAAGTTTGCCATCTATGGCTATAAGAGATATAATGATGTAAGATTAGTATTTGCACCTGAAAAAACTATCGCTTATTTCGGCGGTGATTTCGATAATTTCACTTATCCTCGTTATAATCTTGATTGCTCATTTTTAAGAGCTTATGATGATAATGGCGTACCTGTAAAATCAAATAATTATTTCAAATTTACCGATAAAGGTATTCAAGAAGGAGAACCAATCTTTACAGTCGGTAATCCGGGTACAACACAAAGACTTAAAACTGTAGCACAGTTGGAATATTTCCGTGATTTTACATACAGAAATAATTCTTATATGTTAGATACATATTATAATGCATTAGAAGCATTAAAATCAGAAGAACCAAGCCGCGCAGATGAATTTGAAGCAATGAAAGTTCCGTTAGGAAACTCACAAAAAGTTATTCACATGATTTATACCGGCTTAATGGATGATTATTTAATGGCTCGTAAAAAAGATTTCCAAAGAAAACTTCAAGAAGCCGTAAAGAGTAATCCTGAATTAGAAAAACAATATGGCAAAACTTGGGAAGCTATCGAAAGAACAAGAGCTGAATTAAGAGAGATCGCTCCTATGTTATCCGCTGCTTCAATTAATCCTAGATTATCATCTGACCAGTTTTTAAATGCTAGAAAATTAGTTGACCTAGCAAAACAATTACAAAAACCGGAAGAAGAAAGAGACCCTAATTATAAAGCAGATAAATTAGATGCTACTATCGAAGGAATCTTCTCCGATAAATTTGATAAATTAGTTGATTACACCAAACTTTGGGTACAATTAGATTTAATAAGAATGAATCTAGGCGAAAACGATCCTTTAGTAAAGAAAATGATGGACGGTAAAAAAGGTAAAGAAGCCGCTACTTACGCTCTAAGTAAATCCGAAATAGCTACAAAAGAAGATCTAGTAAAACTCGCTAAAAAAGCAGTTAAAGATGGTGCTGATGTAATCCTTAAATCAAACGATCCTTTTATTTATTTTATGGTTAATACACAAGATAAATTAGTTGAATTAAATAAACAGGCAAAAGAAATTTCAGCAACCGAACAGATTCAAGACGATCTTTTAGGTCAAGCAATTTTCAAAGTTTATGGTACTACAATTCCACCTGATGCTAATTTTACATTAAGACTTAGCGATGGTGTATTAAAAGGATTTGATTACAATGGAACAAAATCACCTGTAAATACAACCTTCTACGGCTTATATGATAGATACCATGGATGGAAAGGCGAATACCCATGGAACTTACATAAAATTTGGATTGATGCTGCTGATAAGATCGATCTTTCCACACCTTTCAATTTCGTTTCTACTAACGATATCGTTGGTGGTAATTCAGGCAGTGCTGTTATTAATAAAAATGCTGAAGTTGTTGGTTTGGCTTTTGATGGTAATATGGAAAGTATCATCGGTAACTTTATCTATAATCCTGTTAATAATAGAATGGTTGCTGTTGATGCAAGGTCTATGCTTCATGCTTTCAAAAACGTTTATAAGAATGCACACTTATATGATGAATTAATGAGTGGCAAACGTTCAGAAAAATAATTTTTAATAGTATGAAATAGAATCAAAAATTCAACTCCCGTTCCGCTTGGAATGGGAGTCTATTTTTTAAATAAGGGGGTTTTAACAAATGAAGAAATTAATCTATTTTTTCCTCGTATTTTCATTCATATCCACTCTCACTGCTCAAAGCATCTATGAACCGATTGATCTTAATAAAGTTGAATCTTCGTTGAAAGATATGGGGAAGATGTGGACATTCGATAGTGTGCCTGTGGATTATTTTGAAAAAGAATATGGCTTCAAACCATCCGAAGAATGGATAAAGGAAGTGATGATGTCCGCTCTTCAATATGATAATTTCTGTTCTGCTGCTTTCGTTTCGGCAGATGGACTTATAATGACTAATCATCATTGCGGAAGAGGTGATCTTCCGAGTTTATCCCCCGAAGGTAAAGATTATCTTCGTGATGGATTCTGGGCAGAAAAAATGTCCGATGAAATTAAAGTGCCGAAAATTTTCTTCGACCAATTGATGCAGATTGTGGACGTTACCGATGAAGTAATCACGGCTATGAATCTGGGCAAAGACGATAACGAAAAAGTATCGAAACGTGAAATAAAAATAAAAGAGCTCGAAGAGAAATATTCCAAAGAAAGTTCGCTCGTATGTAAGGTTGTAAAATTATATAACGGCGGAAAATATTCTCTCTATATGTATAAACGTTATACAGATATCCGCTTGGTAATGGCTCCAGATTTCCAGATCGCATCTACGGGTTGGGATTGGGATAATTTCACCTATCCTCGTTATGAACTCGATTTTATGTTCTATCGAGCTTATGAAAACGATAAACCGGTTAAGACAGAACATTTCTTCAAATTCAGTAAGAATGGTGCTAAAGAAGGAGAAACTGTATTCGTAATAGGAAGACCGGGAAGCACTAATAGATTAGATACTTATGCTCAATTAGAATATTACCGCGATTATCAGTATAAATATTATACGGCTATGTATAATGAGTTCTATAAAGTATTTTATGATCTATTTATGAAACATCCTGAAAGAGAAACAGAACTCTTAAATAGCGTAATGGGAATTGGGAACGGAAGAAAATCGTTCGCCGGCAGATATATGGCTCTACGCGATGATTTTATTATGGCTAAGAAAAAAGATTTTGAGAAAAAATTTAAAGAAAAAGTTAATAGCGATCCTACCCTCAAAGCAAAATATGGACATGTATGGAAAGCTATCGAAGAGAATATTACCGAATATGCTGCTATAAGTCCTGAACTTTATTCTATTAATATGTCTCCTAGAATGAAGAATGTCTATTTGAATTTAGCAGAGAAAGCAATTGAATTTGCAAATCAAATGAAACTCGCCGAAGCCGATAGAAAACCGGAATATAAATCGGATAAATTAGAAGCGACATTAGCCGCTTTCTATCCACCTAATATCGAAAGAGAATATCAAGATAAATTATATACTGCACAATTGAATTACCTCGGTATTGTACTTGGTAAAGAGAGCGAAGTTTATAAAAATTATTTCAATGCCAAAACTAATAGTGCATTCTTTTCTAAAGATAAAACAGAAGAACTCTTAAAAAAGAATCCCGATGAGATTCTTTCTTCAAACGATCCACTAATTGTATTTGCGCAATATGTTGAAAAACAATC
>CALDDL010000029.1 GCA_937936675.1 uncultured bacterium | reverse complement strand
ATAAAGGAATATCTTACAGATTGCTTTATCTTATTAATCGAAACCATAACAAAAATTACAAATAGAGAAAGTACGGTTGAATTAGTAATTGATGAAGATCAAAAGAATATAATAATAACAATGGATTTCGAGAGTAGTTATCAATTTTCGCCTGATTTTTCTGATATGTTAGAGAGAGAGTTTGAGGAATTTAGCGCGGAATCATTTGGAATAGAAAAAGAGATGTCTTTTTTTGTAATTAATCGGATAATTGGGAAACATAATGGTCAGATGCAATTCGATACAATGGGAAATAGAAATTCAATTACTATTACATTCCCGAAACCCGAAAAAGAGAAGCCGCCCTACGAAGAAGCGGCTGAATATGTTAAAAAGCCATTAAAAGGATTTATCGGAAATCCGATTCAAAAAAAATTTTAATTCTATATTGATCTGAGTGCTTTAATTATATTTAATCTTGCTGCTCTTACAGCCGGGAGGAAACCGCCTAATATTCCCATCAATGAAGCGAATATTAATGATGAAATTATTATTGATGGGGACATGGCAAATTTGAAACTCAATTCGGCAAATGAAGCATAATTAAGAGTGCTGATAGAGAAGAATTGAAGAATAGATGCAAATAAAATTCCAAACCCCGCACCAATCAATGATACCAATAGAGATTCCATTAAAAATGCTGCAAGGATATTTCTTCTCTTAAAGCCGAGTGAACGAAGAGTTCCAATTTCCACTGTCCTATTTGCAACTGCCGAATACATCGTTATCATTGCTCCAATAGTAGCACCGATACTAAAAATTACTGTTACAACGATGCCAAGGATTCTAATAAACATTGCCATTGTCTCAGATTGTTCTGCGAAATAGACCTTTTCTATTTTTGGTTCATATTCTTTTAGTCTTCTATCCTTTAGAAACTCTTTTTTGAATTTAGGAAACTCATCGGTTGAATTTAATTTCAGAGTCATTGTGCTAACTGTATTGCCTCTATTAAAGGCATCTAACACTTGTTTCGAATCGCCCCAAAATTCACTTTCGAATCCACCGCCGGATGCTTCAAAAATTCCAACAATTTTCCAGAACCCACCGGCGAATTTAATCTGTTCACCGATTTGAGAATTTTTAAAAGTACCGACTAATGATTTACCTACTATTAGTTCACGAGCTCCATAATTAAAAAATCTTCCTTCAATAAGCTTTATGTTAGGACGGAGGATTTTGGATTCGGGCGAAACTCCTCTTACGATAATATTACTTAATCCACCGCCGACTTTATCTAAATTGATAATAACTACCGGCTCATAAGAAATAATGGGAATATTGCCTGAAGTCTTAGCAATATTAGGTAAAGAAGCCACAATGTTTTGGACATCCGGTGGAAGAATACTTGAAATTTCACCGGTAGATGATTTTCTTAAAATAATTACATTATCATCAGAGCCCGTTTGAACGAGAGTCTTCTCAATTCCATAAGCCATCATTAGAACTGCGGCAAAAACAAAAACAACCATCGCTATACCTAAAATTGTAATTCCGGTTGTAAGTTTTCTTTCCTTAAAATTTCTTAAACTATATTTAATTGGTATTTTCATATTCGCTCCTAACCTACGAACCTGAAACCATCAACAATCTTAGTACTTAATGCTTTTATCAGTGGGAAAATCGAAGAGATAACTCCAATAGATAAAGCAGCAGTTACAGCAAGTATTATTGTAATTGGTTCAATGTAAAAAATTGGAAACATTCCTTTAGGAATAGCTTGACCGAAACCATCAACGACAGGGAAACTAAGCAATAAACCAAGACCACCGCCGAGAACAGATATTACTAAGGATTCACCCATAATTAAACCCACTAAATGCTTAGCCGAAAAACCAAGTGTTTTCATTACGGCATACTCTCGAGTTCTTTCCCGTGCCGCCATAATCATTGTATTTGCAAGTACTAGCAAAATTATACCTATGATTATAAAAGAGAGATAATTAAGTGCAGTGATAATAGCACTTACAGCAGATAAGAAACCTTGTTGAAATGCCCTTTCAGTTTCTGTTTTAGTTTCAGCTGAAGAATTTTTGAAAAGCTTATCAACTTTAGCAGAAATTTCAGCAGATCGATTTGGGTCTTTAATTTTAATTGCAAACCATCCGATTTCATTAGCTCTCATAGGAGATTCTGCTTCCAAACGTTCATTTAAGTAATCATATTGAAAAAACATTTGAGTACCATCAATAGTTTTATCTTTAGGTTTGTAAATTCCTCTTACAACAAAATCCCATCTTCCGGGATAGATATCTCCGTCAATAGTCATTATATCACCGATCTTAAGGTTATATTGCTTTGCTATATCAATGCCAATCACACATGAATTTCTTTCTTTCTTAAAATTATCAAGCTCTTCTTTAGATAAAATAAATTCTGGATATACCTTAAAGACTGTTTCGGGATCAACCGCCAAACGAGCAAAGAATTGGTCTTTATCTATATAAACGCCTTGAAACCAATTTAGCGGAGTAGCTAATTCTACACCATCTATCTGTTGGATTTTATCTTTATATGAATAAGGAAGTGGGAAGATAAAGGATACTGCATGACGAGTAATTAAACGATCTGCTGAAGAGGCATCTACTCCGGCATTATAAACCGTAACAACAGTTCGCAAAAGTGAAAATGCAATAACTGCAATCGCAATTCCAACAATAGTGAGACTAGTTCTTAGTTTATGCCTGAAAGCATTTTTAAACATTAATTTTAGTACTTTCATAAGTTCTCCTATACCAAATCACCTTTATCGAGATGACGCTGCACATGAGCTTTAGAAGCAGCATTAGGATCGTGAGTTACCATTACAATTGTCTTTTTATATTCACTATTTAATCTTTCTAAAAGCAGAAGAATATCGTCAGCGGATTTTTTATCAAGATCGCCAGTTGGCTCATCAGCTACAATTATAACCGGATCTGTTACAATGGCTCTTGCAATTGCCACCCTTTGTTCTTGACCTCCTGATAATTGTTTAGGGTAGTGGCTCATCCTATCTTCTAACCCTACTAATGTTAATGCTGCAACAACATGTTCCCTTCTTTCCTTTTTAGAAAGATTGGTAAGAAGTAGCGGAAGTTCTACATTTTCAAATGCAGTAAGTACCGGTATTAAATTATAAAATTGAAAAACAAATCCGACATTATGAGAACGCCATTTTGCTAATTCGGATTCGGACAATTTTGCAATATCGGTATCTGCGACCAAGATGCTGCCTTTATCCGGTTTATCTATTCCAGCTATTAAATTTAGAAGAGTTGTTTTACCGGAGCCGGATGGACCCATTAAAGCTAAAAACTCTCCTTCTTCGACATCCAGAGAAATATTATTAAGTACAGGTACTTCAAAGTTATCTCTTTGATACGACTTATTAATATCTTTTACTTTTATTATTGCAGCCATTTTTACTCCGATCTACATATTTATTATAATTTTATTTTAGTGCCATCTTTAATTTTATCGGATGGATTATTAATTAATTTATCTGACTCAGTTACACCAGAAAGAACTTCGATGTAATCATCAGATTCCCTGCCGGATTGAAATTGGGTAAGCTCCGCAGTTCCGTTAATGATTTTATAAACAAAATATTTATCATTCTTTTTAACCACTGCAGAAATAGGAATAACTAGCATTTCAGTAACTTCATTATTTTTTATTTCGTCTCCAAGAAAAAGAACTTTAGCACTCATTTCGGGAAGGACTTTTGAATCATATTCTTTGAATGCAACCTTAACCATGACAGTTGCTTTTCCTCTATCAGCAGTCGGAACTATTTTTGCAACATGACCTGGATATTTAATTCTGGGATAAGCATCAAGTGTAATTTCACAACTTTGATTAGGTTTTATTCTAAAAATATTCGATTCAGAAACATCAGTTTCCACTTGAAGAGATGTCATATCCGCAATCGTAACAACAGCTGCTTTAGAAGATGCACTTGCTGCAAAAGGAGCAACTATCTCACCGACATCGGCATTCTTTGTTAGAACAGTACCATTAAATGGAGCTCTGATTAATGTATTCTCCATAGCAACCTCTGATGCTCTTAGAGATGCTTTTGCCACTTCGATTGATGCAAGAATAGTTAGATAACGTGCTTCGGCAGCATCGACTTCTGATTGTGTAGAAGAATTTGTTTTTAGTAAAGTTTTACTTCTGTCAAATTGATTTTTTGCATCGTTTAATCCTGCTTGCTGAAGAAGTAAATTTGCCTGAGCCTGCGCAAGCTGTGCTTTGATATCACTATCTTCTAATCTTGCTATAATCTGATTTTTATATACAGGGTCTCCTTCTTCGACACCGAGATAAACTAATCTTCCTGTACCTTTAGAAGCGACTGCAGCTTTCCTTTGTGCAACAACGTATCCCGATGCAGTAAGAACTGCCGAAGTCTCGGAAGATGAAATTACCGAAGCATTTGTTGTAGTTACTTCAATTTCTCCACTAACAAATGATTTAAAAGAGAAGTAGCCAATAGCTATTATAACTAGGATGATAAGTGTAATTATTATCGGTTTTATATATTTTTTCCAATTTACATGTTTTTCTTGATTTCGATTTATTTTTAGTGATGATAAATCCACTTTGTTTTCAGACATATAAATTCCTAATATTTTTAAAACCCCAAGAGGTTAAATTGATAATATAATTTCTAAATTTCAATAAAAATTTAGACGAACGGATTTTAAAATAGTTTTGATAGCAACTTTTAAGAAATTGAAACATCTTTAAGGTATAAGGAAAGTGAGTTTATGAGAAATGAGAGCCAAAATATAATTCAGTTTACAATTTTATATAATCGCTATAAGGAGGGATTATATAATTATAGCATCAAAATGTTAAATAATCGCTCCATTTCACAAGATATTATTCAGAATGTTTTTTTGAAATTATTTCAGAACATGGATTCGATTAATAATTTTGATTCAATCAGCTACTGGCTATTTAAGACAACCCGGAACGAAATATTTAGTTACTTGAGAAAGAAAAAAGTAAGAACCGAACATTTGGAATATTATGATATAAATGAAAATGAAAATATTGCAAGCGATAACACGAATTATTATTACGAATATGAGAAACAGGAGCTCAAGGATATTGTACTCAATGAATTGAAAAAAATTCCTTTGGAACAAAGTGAACCATTTTTATTGAAAGAATATTCTGGACTTTCATATAAAGAGATCGCTTCGATTATGGAAATTGATGAAGAATTGGTGAAAAGCCGACTATATAAGACTAGACAAAAATTAATTAAGCAATTGGAAAATATTTTTGATAAAGGAGATTTTTTATGAAAATCGATGAGTTAGAAATAATGATAAATGAATTTCTTGATGGAGAGTTAGATAAATCGAAAGAGGGTTTTTTATTTACACAACTTTCATTGGATGAAAATTTTAGAGAGTATTTTAAAAAACATACCTCCCTTAAAAATGAATTTCAAAATCTTAATGAGGAGTATCCTTCTTCCCTTGATTCGGAAATATTAAACTCACTTATAAAAATAAAACCATCTAAAGAAGTGTATTCATTCCAAAATAATGTCGCAAAATATTCCGGCTTTCTTGTTGCGATTATTCTATTAATTCTTTCAATATTTTACATAAATGAATCACGAATCAATTCTATACAGCTAGAAAGGACTATAAAACAAGTTGAGAATCAGGAACAGATGATAGAACTTTTAATAAACTCCATCCCTGCAGCTGAAATTAAATCTGCACAGGAAGGGACTATAATTATAACATCAAATAAATTATGAGGAAACTAAAATGAAAAAACTATTTGCATTTCTAATACTAACCGTTACACTTACAAGCTGTCAAAGTAATAGCGGTGATTCTTTTATCCCAAGTTATGCTAAAGAATTTAAAATGCTTGAAACAGAATCGGTAAGTAACCGCTTGGTTACTGATCCATTATTCGCAGAAAATTTGACAAAGGAATTGAATCAGATTTTATCTGAATATTCTGGGGATGATGAGAGATTAAATTTTGAGTATATCATTTATGCTAATGGAGATGGCTCATTCTCCAAACTAAAAGTGGTAAAAAGTGTTTCTCCAGAATTAGATAAATTAATTTATGAAAAAGTAAAAAACTGGAATTTCACAGCAAATCAAGAAAATGGAGAAAGTAAAGATTTTCAATTCGCTTGGGAATTTAGTGCATCTAAAAATTCTAATAATAAATATGAATTAACATTTTCTAATCTTCCGACAGTTGGAATATTTGGAAGCAATAACGATTCATATTTTATTCAAGCTGAACAAATGCCCGAACTCATTGGAGGAATTGCGGCTATTGCAAAGAATATTGTGTATCCTGAAGAAGCCAAAAAAGCCGGAATAGAAGGAAGAGTATTTGTAAAAGCATTTATTAATCAGAATGGTGATGTGGTTGGTACAAAAATAATTAAAGGTGCAGGAAACGGATTAGATGAGGCTGCTCAAAAAGCGGTAATGCAAGCAAAATTCAAACCGGGTTTAATAAAAGGGAAACCTGTAAAGTGCGAAGTGGCAATTCCTATTATGTTCAAGCTACAATAATTTTCTGATGTTTTTCACATAGAATTAAAATAATTTCCGCCGTGAAAAATCTTCACGGCGGAGTTAGTTGTAATTATTTCAAAAGCATCATTTTTTTTACAAGAGTAAATCCTTCGGTATTCATTCTATAAAAATAGATTCCGCTTGCAACCGATGCACCATAATTATCTTTTCCATTCCATTTTACTGAATGAGTACCTGCATTCTGAAAAGAATCAGTTAATACTTTCACTAACTGTCCGAGTGAATTATATACCTCTATTTTTACTATTCCCTCTTTGGGTAATTCGTATTCAATCGTGGTAGAAGGATTAAATGGATTTGGATAATTGTTATTCAATTTAAAATTAAAGGGTAGCTCGCTTTTTTTTTCATCTTCAACCGAAACGGCTTTTATTAATTTATAAACTTCGATTTCATAAAGCGAATAACCATATTCAGTACCTCTTTCAGTTCCTGTTAATTTAATATATCTTCCTGATGTCTCTATGTCAAATTTTTCAATATTTCCATGACCATTAACTTTAGTAATAATAGTTTTCCAATTAGACTCATCATCAGAAACTTGGATGATATAATTTTTTCCATAAGCAGTTTCCCAGAAAAGTTTGATTTGGTTAAATTCCATTACCGACCCGAGATCAAGAGTAACCGACTGAGGATCAGTAAATTTTGAAGACCAGCGCGTACTGTAATTACCATCGGTAATATTAGTTGCCAAATATTTATCGCTTTCGGTAGAAGTTGCAGAAACTGATTTTCCTAAAGCTAAATTTATAGCAGGTTCAGGATAGACTTCTACACTAATTTTTTTACTATTATTCCCCTCAACATCTTCAAGAACGGTATTAGGTAGATCGACAATAGCTTCAATTGTATATTCTCCCGGTTCTCCGGCAGTCCAATAATTAGGTCCCGCACCATCTCCCACATTCCCTTCAATAATCTGCATTCCTCCGGCAGGAATTGAACCGGAAAAATTAATAGCTTCACTAATTTTTACACCGTTAACTAAAAAATTAACTTGCAAAAATTGTCCCTTGGGACTCGATCCGCTTCCTCTATTTATAACTGAGGCGACAAAATGAACTTCTTGCCCTTTTAATGGGAAGCGGGGCATTGCCCAAATATTTGCAATCTGCAAATCTGATCTGATAGAACGCCAAGCGACATGAATAGTTTTTTCCAGAGGAAGATTATCCGAAGAACCTCCGACTCGGAAAGTAAAATAGCCTGAAGGTACTTGATAGATTTTAGCATCTGAATTATTATTATATCGATATAATTCATTTGCTGTAACTAACATTTTAATAGATTTTGTTTCTCCAGCATCTAAATAAACTCTTTTAAAACCTTTCATTTCTTTTACAGGCGGAACTAAATCATCTGCTCCTTTATAAGATAAATAAAGTTGAGCAACTTCTTCACCGCCACGAGAGCCAATGTTTTTAATATCGAAACTTACTTCATAAATATCACCGGTGGTTCCTCCATCAGGTGAAATTGCAATATTAGAATACTGAAATTGAGTGTAACTAAGCCCATATCCAAAAGGATACTGAGGGGTAATTTCATTTTTATCATAATAACGATATCCGCACGCGTAATCATTATTGAAATCGAAATCTGTTATATCACTTGATATTTGACTATCGTTTGCTGGCATTGTTACAGGTAACCTACCTGCAGGGTTATAATCTCCGAATAAAACTTGAGCGATTGCATTACCACCTTCCTGCCCGGGATAGAAAGCGTAAAGTATAGATTTGGCATCATCAACAAACGGAGAAACAGAGCAGATGCCTCCGCTAATTAAAACGACTACTAAATTTGGATTAACTGATCTAAGTTGCTTTATAAAATCATTTTGTTTACCGGGAAGCATGATTGAACCATTTGAACGATCAAAACCTTCTCCTTCTTGGGAAGAATCCAATCCGCCGAAATAAATTACTAAGTCAGAATTTTTTGCTTCTGTCAATGCTACTCCAACATCTGGAGTATAATTTCCTGCTATCTCAACCCCTTGAGCATAAGAAACTTTTGAAGCACCAAGATAATTTTCAATTCCTTGACGAGGTGTAACTGTATAAAATGGAGATACATAAGCACTTCCCGCTCCATCTAAAGGAAGTGAATTTGCATTTGGACCAACGACTGCGATTTTATTAATTTTTGATTTATCTAATGGTAAAAAGTTTTCCTCATTTTTTAGCAATACCAAACTTTTCAGACCTGCTTCGAGTGCTAGGGCTTGATGATCAAAACTATTTACATCAGCAGGATCACCTGAGGGATAATAATCTAACATTCCTGCTAATATTTTTGTTCTAAGTACATTTCTAACAGCTTCATTTATAATATTCTCCGACACCGCTCCGCTATTAACTAAATTCAAGAGATCATTTTCATAATTTTCACTGCCCATACAAACATCACATCCGGCTTTTATAGCTAGTTCAGAATTATGGATAGCTCCCCAATCAGAAACAACATAAAAAGGAAACCCCCAATTATTTCTAAGAATTGTAGTAAGTAAATTTTTATTTTCTGAAGCGAACTGATCGTTTATTTTATTATAAGCACTCATGATAGATAGAGCACCTCCATCTTGAATAGCAGAACGGAAGCTAAATCCATAAGTAGTCATTAACATTGGATCGCCGACAGCATAATTATTAGTCATTCTACCATTCTGCTTATGTGTAGCATTATAATGTTTTATCGTGGCAATAGCTCCTGCCGATTGAATACCCTGTACAAGGGCTGTATTTATTTTAGCAATCAGATATGGATCTTCTCCCCCGCTTTCGGGAGTTCTTCCATTTCTTGGGTCGCGAGTGAGATCAAGACAAGGTCCTAATGCCTGATGTTTTCCTTTACCTCGAAATTCCTTACCTAATGCCTTACCCACTCTTTCCATTAGATCAGGATCGAATGTTGCAGACATTGAAATACCCACAGGGAAAGAAGTAGCCAAACCATCTCTTACTCCATGAGGACCATCTGCCATAATAAAACCAGGGATATTTAATCTATTATTATCAGCTGTATTAAACCCTCCTTCGGCATGAAGTTGAAGAATTTTTTCTTCGAGAGTCATTTGAGAGAGAAGTGATTCAATCCTTTCGGATAGAGTCTGAGAATAGATTTGATTTGAAATGAAAGAGGAGAAAATAATGAAAAAACTAAGCTTGAGTAATTTTGGCATCATGAACCTTATAAAATTTTTTAGATTACGCTATACTATATTTAGACAAACAAATATATAAAACAGTTTAAATGCAAAAAAATTTTATAATTTATTTCTCATTTGGAAGTTTAAGCGAATCTTCTTTAATTCGGTTGGCTTTTTTTAGAGATTCTTTGAGAATGAATTCAATTTGAGAATTTATAGAGCGAAGATCATCAGCCGCCCATTTTTCAAGGGCGGCATAAATTTTTTCATCTAATCGTAATAAAAATTTCTTTTTTTCCATTATCAATAGAGAGTTCCTGTATTTATTACGGGCGAAGCTTGTGTTTCCGATACTAAGGCAACGAGAAGATTATTAACCATGGCAGCCTTTTTCTCTTCATCGAGATTTACAATATTTTGTTCACTTAATGAAGAAAGTGCCATTTGAACCATTCCTACAGCTCCTTCGACTATTTTTTGACGAGCTGCGACAACTGCCTGTGCCTGTTGTCTTCTGAGCATTGCTTGAGCTATTTCCTGAGCATAAGCAAGGTGTGAAAGACGTGATTCAACAACCTTCACTCCGGCTATTTCTAAACGTGTCTGCAATTGTTGTTGTAGATTTTCCGAAATTTCTTTTGTATTTCCTCTTAATGATTCCTTTTCATTATCATTAGAATCATAAGGATATTCTGTTGCTAATGCTCGAATTGCAGTCTCGCTTTGAATTTCTACAAATTTTTCAAAACTCTCCACATCAAATAATGCGCGGGCACAGTCCACTACTTTCCACACAATTACTGCGGCAATTTCGATCGGATTGCCATGAATATCGTTTACTTTGATCTTATCACTATTAAAATTTCTTATACGTAAAGAGATATGCTTTTTGATAGTAAAAGGATTTGCCCACCAAAAACCGGAATTACGTATTGTACCAATGTATTTACCAAAAAGTATCAATACTTTCGATTCATTTGGCTGGACCACAAGAAATCCTGGCATGATTAAGACAATTACTAACATAATGGGAAAAAAGATAAATAGAAAATTGGGATTTTCTGAACCCGCATTTTGGATAATGAGAAAAACTTCAATTAAGGCAAGTAAAAAAACAAATAGCGCTACTATAAAACCATTAATCCTAAAAGCATTTTTTTCGGTAATAGCTTCCATTTTACCAAACTCCAAATTATTGATAGCATAATGATATCACTTTGCTATCATATTGTCAAATTAATTTTTTTATTATTTTTAGAAGATTAACAGGGAAAATAATATGGAAAAAATTCAAAATAGCTGCGGCTGGCATAATCAGAAAGATTTTATGATGAAATACCATGACGAAGAATGGGGAGTGCCATGTTATGATGATAAAACTCATTTTGAGTTTTTAATTCTTGAAAGTGCACAAGCAGGGTTATCGTGGGAGACAATTCTTAAACGCCGTTCAGGTTATAAAAAAGCTTTTGCTAATTTCGATCCCGTGAAAGTGGCAAAATTCGATAAACAAAAAGTGGAAGAATTATTACAAGATAGCGGTATAATAAGAAATAGATTAAAAATAGAAGCTGCAATAAATAATGCGGCACTATTTCTCGAAATCCAAAAAGAATTTGGCTCGTTTTCTAATTATATATGGAGTTTTAATCACAGGAAACCGGTAATCAATAAATTCAGTTCCTCTAAAGAGCTTCCTGCTACTAGTCCATTAAGCGATGCAGTCTCAAAAGACCTTAAGAAAAGAGGTTTTAAGTTTGTCGGCTCTACAATTATATATGCACATCTTCAGGCAACAGGATTAATTAATGATCACGAAGTAAATTGCTTCCGATATAAAGAAGTTCAGAAATTGTATAGAAAATAATTTTATAAAATAATTGGTTAATAATATTAATTAGTTTATATTCGTGTGTATTTAATTATTTCATTGGGGGGAAAAATGGAAGAAACAAATTTTACACCTGAAGAAAGTCTCTTATTAATTGCAAAAACAATAGAAGAGACTAAAAGAAAATTTGAAGAAAATGGCTACCTGTTATTATTTTGGGGAATTTTAATTTTTATTGTAACATTAAGCCAATTTTTAATAGCAAGTTTGAATTTAAACATAGGCATTGGTCTCCCTGCGCTTCTATATCCACTTGCGGCGATTTATACATTTATCTTCTTTCAGAAAAAAGAGAAAAGAAATAAATTGCCAAAAACAATTTTAGGAAATATTATTCAAGCAATGGGTATTGTACTTGGTGCAAATCTTTTGATATTGGGTTTTTTATTTCATACACAACTTGGGTTAACCTTAATCCCAATCTTTTTAATTTTATTATCATTCTGGACAATAATTTGTGGAGTGGCAATCAAATTTAAACCTCTTTTAATTGGTGGTATTTTATTAAATTTATCCGCATTCATCGCGTTTTTTATTGAATGGCAGTACCATTTTTTAATAATGTCATTTGTATCAGTAGTCGCTTTTATAATCCCCGGATTATTATTTAATAAAGCACAAAGAGAAGAAAATGTATAAAGAGTTAGATCCATTATTACACTCACAGCTTCGCTTGTCGATAGTTTCTATATTAATGACAATGGATAAAGCAGATTTTATTTTTATAAAAGAATCTACTAAAGCTGCTGCCGGTAATATAAGTATCCAGATTAAGAAGTTACAGGATGCCGGCTATATCAAAGTTGAAAAATCATTCAAAAACAATTATCCAAATACCACTATTTCAATAACAAAAAAAGGAATTAAAGCATTCGAGGAGTATGTAAATAATCTTAAAAAATACATACATCCACAAAGCTAAATTTTTTATCAATTTGGTTAATATTATTAACTACTTAATAGGATTAAATATGAGAACTATACTATTTATTTTAATGATTTCCATTCTAATGGAACTTAATTATGCTCAAACCAACTCACAAAATTCAAACGAACAGATTTTGAAAAGTACCTATAACAAAGAGAACACATCGATATTAGATTTCTACCTTCAATATAGTCCATTTACCGATCCTGGAGAATATGAATATTTATATGAAAATTTGCCGGATTCATTATCTGAGCTATGCGGTCTAATTAAATCTCAATTTATTCATCCCTTTGCTGAATTACCAAGATATCGAGAGCAAATACCTAAAGAGCGAGGAGATGAGTCATTTAAATATCCTACTGTTAAACTGGTTTTGGAGGGACTTATAAAATATGACTCCAGGGGTTTGGTCAATGATCGGAAAATAGAAGATCGCCTAATACTTACTTGCAGGGATTATGCAATCTTATTGGCATCAATACTTAAGTATAAAGGTATCCCCGCTAGAGTTCGTTGTGGACATGCTACTTATTTTATTCCTGATTTTCATATGAGTCATACTATTTGTGAAGTATGGAATGAAAAAGAAAAGCGTTGGATGCTTGTTGATCCAAGTATAAAGATGATTGATTTCAGTAGAGATAAATTTGATTTTAGTAACGAAATTTGGTTAAAAATGCAAAAAGGGGAAATCGATGCCTCTAAATATGGAATACCAGGTAGTTATACCGGATTGGTTTCAATATTGGGGAAAATTAGTCCTGATTTAGCATCTATATTGGGAATGGAATTTCCTATTTATCAGTATGCACCAATATTGGATTATGCTTTTAAAAACAATAATGAACTAACAATAAAACAGATAGATATTCTAAATCAAATAAGTAAGTTAATGATTTCACTTGATGCTGATAACCTTTCTAAATTAAGTGAGATATATAATAATACTCGTGAGATTCAGGTTACAGAAACATTTGAGATGACCCATTAAAGTAATATACTACTTACAACTCTTTTACAAGGAGGTCTGACTTGACCGGAAACACATGCCAATTTTAAATGAGATTTTTTGTCTTTTATTCTTTACTTTTTATTTTAAAAAAGTTATTATGGAAATATGAATATGCTTAAACTGGACATAGTAACTTATTAAGGTTTGCGTTCTACCAGCCATTAAATAAACTTAAATAAAAGAGAGGGTGTTTAAATGAGAAAAAATCATTTACTACTTTTCACACTTGTTGCGTTGCTATTTGCATTTTCGACGCACGAGATTACCGCACAACCCGTGGTAGGATTATTATCAGCTCCGGCTGACTTAGATGCTACACAGAATCAAACTCCTAACTTTTCATGGGCAGCAGCAACTCCGAGTGCAGGTTCTGTAAATTATGTATTGGAGATTGATGATACAGATGCAACATTTGGCTCCATTATATATACATCAGCTTCACAGGCAGGAACCTCATTAAATTTACCGGCAGGATTTTTAAGCCCCGGTGCAACATATTTTTGGCGAGTTACGGCTACTGACGATAATGGACCGTCTCTATATGTTCCATTTTCATTTACTACATTAGCCGCACCATTTACACTAGCAGTTCCATCATTCCCTGCCGATGCAGCTTTGGGTGTAAGTAAAACAGTCTTACTCGACTGGACTGATGCCGCAGGCGGAACTGCTCCATATACTTATGATGTAGAGATTTTCAGCGATGCAGGATTAACCACTTCGATTTATTCGGCAGCAGGTTTAGTTGTTAGCCAAGAGCAAGTGCCCGCAGCAACATTATCACCATCTACACAATATTGGTGGGTAGTAAAATCCTATGATGCCTCACCGGCAAATGGATATTCATCAGTTTTTACTTTTACTACTGCAGCGGATTTAGCAAGCGGACTTCTTTTAACCCCTGCAAATTCGGCAATCTTGCAATCTCTAACTCCGACCTTTACATGGAACACGGCAACAGGCGGAATTGGTGCAAATAGTTATGTATTAAAAGTTTATGCCGATGCGGGATTAACAAGTTTCGTATATGCATCACCTCCTCAAGCAGGTACGAGTTTTAATTTACCTATAAATACATTAGCATATAATACTCAATATTATTGGATTGTTGAGTCCACTGATAACGATGCACCGACTGCATCCACAGTAACCTCAGCTACTTTTACTTTTGTTACTCTATTAGCTACTCCGGCATTAAGCGGACCGGCAGATGGATTTGTATCATCAAACTTAACTCCTAATATTACATGGACTATGAGTCCGAGTACATCATCGGTTCAATATGATGTGTATGTTGAAGCTAATAACCCAGCTCCGGCATTATTAAATGGCACAGTTGCTACTTTAAATTATAGCCCAGTGGGTTTATCAGCAGCAACAAAATATTTTTGGAAGGTAACCGCAAGAGTGGATGACGCATTGAAGCTCAATGATACTGAAACTAAAACTAGCGGAATTAGACATTTTTATACAGCTTTGCCATTGCTTACACCTTATAATGGTTTAACAGGTGTGGCAGTAGAACCAACATTTACATGGACAGATGCTTCTTTTGAATCAGAATACGAACTTCGCGTTTCAACATCAGGTGCTAGTCAAGTAGCCTTTGATGCTAATGTCGTTTATACGGATTTGGCAATCCCAGCGAATACAACTACGATGACATATTATGATTATACCGAAGATGATGCTAATCCGGGTTCATTTCCCTTCCCATTAAATAATAACACAACCTATTACTGGCAGGTAGTTGCAAAAGATGGTCTAACAAGCGTCCCATCTGCAATATGGCATTTTACCACAATTCCGGCAGTAACAATAAATCCAAACTGGCCTTCTAACGGCGCATTAGTTTATACAGATAATACCATGTTTACTTGGTCTATTAATCAAGCAGTTGGAACAATGCAATTCAAGTTTCAGGTAAAAGCATCTTTAGTGCCTCCAACAGAATTAGAATGGTCAACTCCAGATTTCCAAGTTACTACTTCAAATCTATTTTATAGCTGGGCACCAACCGGCGGTACAAAATATTATTGGAGAGTCGTTTTACTTAACGCAGGAAATGAAGTATTAGGATATTCACCTGTAAGATATTTCACAACTTCCGGAGGTGCTGTATCTGTTAACCCCTCATATCCAACAGGAGGTCATTTAGTTTATGAAAGTAAACCAACTTTCTATTGGTATATTGGCGGAATCGGTACAAATCTAACTTACGATTTAGAAGTAAGTTTAACGAATTTTGGAGCCGCTGTTTATAGTGCAACGAATATTAATGCTTTATATCATACTGCAATTTCCAATTTACAACCGGGATTAACGCATTGGTGGAGAGTAAGAAGTGTTTATAAACGCGGAACACCGGAAGAACAGATTGGTGCTTGGAGCATTGCTTCTTCATTTAAGACTAATGGTGCTGGTACTTTAGTACAACCAATAAATTCATATCCGACAGGCGGAGTAACAGTTTATACTACTGCTCCTTATCTATATTGGTATTTAAGTGCATCAAGTTCAGGATTAGTTTTTGATATTGAGATTCAACCTTTGGCTACACCATTTACAGGAGTTCCTACATATAATGATGTCGCAGATTTATTTGTACAAGCAAGCGGACTTACTCCGGGAGCTTCTTATCATTGGAGAGTCAGATCAGATAATGGTTCAAGTACAAGTACATGGTCAACTCCTTCTTCATTCTTAGTAAATGGAGGAATAGGTACTTCATATCCGGTAGCTTCATGGCCTGTTGGTAATCCAACTGTTTATGATGCAATGCCATCGGTATATTGGTATCTCGAAGGTGGCACTTTCGGATTAACGAAATATACCGTCAGATGGAAAGCAGGTTCAACTTCTGCTAATTGGAATACAACTTATGATGGCACTGCAGACGTAAATGATCTAAACCAAACATTCTATACTTTCGCAGCTCCGTTAAATTATGGAACAACATATTATTGGGCAGTCGCATCTTATGATGGAACTACATATTCAGCATGGTCTGAAGGTTCATTTACTTTAGCCGGTGGACCGAGCAGCGGATTAGTAGCTCTTACATACCCAATCGGCGGAGTAACTGTTTATTCATCAAATGTAGATCTTTATTGGTATTGGACAGGTTCAACAGCCGGAATTCAAGGATTTGAAGTTGTATATAGCAATTCAGATGTATTCTTCCCGTTAGCAACTACAACAATAGCCGCTAATGTGCAGGGAACAAATACTTTTGCTTCTTTAACCGGACTTACACCCGGAGCAACATATTTCTGGAAGGTAAGAGCTTGGTATGGAGGTGCTTCATATTCATCATTCTCTGCAACCGAAGAATTTACAATTGATGCAGGACCTTCATTTGCGATCCAGCCAAGAATCGGTGGACCAACAAATAACCTTACTATCAATACTTCATCGCCTGTATTATCATGGATGACGCCTTCGGCACCTTCATCCAAACTCGCGTATGAACTAGAAGTAGCAGACAACGCAAAGATGGAAAACTCGGTAACTTACTCGGGTCTTGATTCTCCATCTTATAAAGTAAGTGGATTAGAAGAGAATAAAGAATATTTCTGGCGTGTGAGAAGTAAAACCGAAGGCGATAAATATTCTAATTATTCCGGAGTTGCTAAATTCAAAACAGGCAGCGGAATTACTGCAATCGAAGAGGAATCGGCAGTGATACCAACTGATTTTAAAGTTGAACAGAATTATCCGAATCCATTCAATCCATCGACTACGATAAAATATGCTCTTCCTATGGAAGCATTAGTTACAGTAAGAATATATAATATGTTAGGACAAGAAATAAAGACACTTGTTAATAATAATAAGCCGGCAGGAAGCTATTCTGTAATGTGGAATGGCGATGATAACTTTGGTAATAAGGTTTCATCAGGTGCTTATATATATACAGTAAAAGCAGGTGAATATTTCACTAACAAAAAGATGCTTTTAATAAAATAATATTTAGCCCCGTTAGTTTTAACGGGGCAATATTTTTTGTAATTTTTTTATAATTATTTAGGAGAGCATACTATGTTGAGATTTGTAGCTGTTGTTTTGATGTTCCTTTTAGTGGTTGTATCTGCAATTTATGCCAGTTATACAACTTATCTCCAATAACTAATAAGTTAATAAAATTTTAAAGGGCACTTAGGTGCCCTTTTTTTTTGACTTTAATACGGATATTGTTAAATTCTAATTCAAATAATGCTTAAGTAATTCGATAATATTAATTATATATTAACCGATGAGGTGTTTATGATTTCCAAGCAAATTGAGAGTTTATTTCAAGCTTTGAAAATTTCTGATAGAATTGCTGCGAATGATATTGTAGATGAATATGCAAGTGAAAGTAACTATGAGGATGCACTTAAGAATTTATTAGAACCTGCCCTACTCTTATTCGGTGAATATTGGATGAAGAACCCCGATATAAGCCTCGCAAACGGATATATCGCTGGCAAAATCGCCGAAGATATTCTCTTAAAAACCGCCGATGAGTATAATAAAAGAACTCTTGAAAAAAAATATAAAGGAATAGCAGTAGTAGGTAATATCGAAGATGACTATCATTCTTTAGGAAGACGATTAGTATCGGTATTTTTGGAAGCATCAGGCTGGGAGGTACATGATCTTGGCAATGATGTCCTTCCAGAAGAATTTATTAATTCTGCTCTTGATAATGGTGCAAAAGTTATCGGAGCTTCGGCAATGATGTTTGTCAATGCAAAAAATATTAAAAAGCTTCGCGAGGAAATAAATAATAGAGGTTATAAAGATAAGTTAATGTTAGCAGTTGGAGGTGCAATATTTAATCTTCGTCCGGAATTAGTAAAAACAGTTGGAGGAGATGGAACCGCACCAAATGCTATTTCTGCCGTTAAATTATTCGAAGAGCTTTCTCTGCGGAGTAAATTATGAATAGTTTTGAAAGAATATTAGCTACTGCCCAAGGAGCTTCGGTCGATAGACGTCCGTTTAGTTTATTATTAAGTTTATATGGAGCAGGAATTATTAATGCACCATTAAAAGAATACTATTCAAATTCCGATCTTTATTATGAAGGTCAGTGCGCTGCTTATGAAACATTCAAGCCAGATTTTATATATGCTCCCTTTTCAGTTCCTTTATTAGGGGCTGCTTTTGGAAGTGAATTAAAGTACTTTGAAGATTTCCCTCCGAATTTAAGAAAACCGGCTTTTTCTGATCCCGGAGATATTCTTAAACTTCCTCCTCCGAAAGTAGAAAATTTTCCGCAATTAAATTATTTTTTAGATATTGTCAGGAAGCTCTCTTCAAAGTATTCTAATCAAGTTCCAGTTTCGGCAATTACATTAAGTCCTGTTGATCTTCCAATAGTTTTATTTGGATTAGATAAATGGCTCGAGATAGTTTTATTCGATAAAGAAGCCACAAAAAAAGTTTTGGATTACACGATACCATTTTGCTTAGATTTTAATGCTTCACTTTTGGAAAATGGGGCAACCTTTTTAGTAATACCACCCGTTTTCCTAAATCCCTCTATCGTTACAAAGGAAATTGTGGAAAGATTTTTACCCATAATTAATACTTTTAATTCGGAAACTAAAGGATATATTATTAATCATTCCGGTGGGACTAAATATCTGCCTTTTTTAGAATTGTACAAAGATTCACCAAATACAATTGCCTATGTAGTAAGTGCGAATGAAGACCTAAAAATTGCAAGAAATAAATTAGGTCCTAATAAGGTTTTAGCCGGTAATATTGATGGTCCCGAACTTATCAATCTTTCTTCGGAGAAAATTTATAATAAAACAATTGATATATTAGATCAAATGCAAGATGATCCTTATTTTATATTTGCAACATCAAATGCCGATATTCCTATAAAAACTCCGATTGAAAAAATTAAAATGATTAAAGAGGCTATTAAAGAGAAGGGAAGAATTGTAAGTGGAAGAACAAAAAATTAAATGCATCTCCTGTTCGATATTTAAAGATATTCTTGAGGAGGTTATGAAAAAGAATAATATCAATATCGAATTAGATTATGTATCTTCTATGCTTCACATGTACCCTGAAAAATTAGAAATATCCTTAAATAAGAAACTTGAAAAGATAAAAGAAGATGAAAAGACGTTATTACTTTTTGGGGATTGCCATCCGCACATGCATGAAATGGAAATTGAGAATCAAATTCTAAGAATGCCGGGTATTAATTGTATTGAAATATTATTAGAAAAAAAAGAATATAGAAAACTAAGAAAAGAAGGAGCATTTTTTCTTTTGCCAGAATGGACTCATCGCTGGCGTGAAGTCTTTATGGAGGAATTGGGGTTATCTGAAGAAGTGGCAAAAGGTTTCTTTAAAGACTGTCATACTAAATTAGTCTATTTAGATACAAAAGTGAATGAAATACCCTCGCAAATAATTAATGATATTTCAGAATTCACAGGATTGCCTTATGAAATATTAGAAATAGATTATGAAGTTATTTCAGATAGAATTAAGGATTTAATTAAAAATTTTTCCAAGAATACCGAAGAGAAGAAAGGTGAATAAACAATTTAGAGATAGTGCCTTTAGAGAGATGGCATTCGATATTTATGAAAAGATTTTAGAAGCCTCTCATAATCCCGGCATAGCATCGGATATTCTTACAGTTCATTTAAGAGAACTTACCGGCGCAAGAGCAATTCTTATTTATAAATACAATACTAGATATGATTGTACTCTTCTTTCGATCAATCCTAAGAGAATATTACCTCTTTTTGATAATGGATTTTTATCTGAGATTTCAGAAAAGTTTTACGAAAATAATCAGATAAAAATAATTGATATCGACTCTCCCATTCTCTCCTCTGAAGATAAAGAGAAATCCGCCTCAATTATAGTTCCGTTATTATTTGGTAACGAAAAAATCGGAGAAATTTTACTCATCAATCTACCCGAGGACGAGCAAGTAAAATTTGTTATTTATGCACTAGAATTTCTTTCAAATGTAATGTCTTTAGTTATCCGTAATTCCATTCAATATGAGTCTCAGGAAGAAATAATTCGACATAGAACAGAAAAAATTACAGAAAATCAGAATAGTATTCTTCATTTAAACTCTGTATTATCCGCTATTCGGAATGTGAATCAGCTTATAGTAAAAGTGGGAGACGAAAGTGAATTAATAAAGGAAACTTGTGAATTATTAATCGAGAAAAGAGGCTATCTCCAATCATGGATAATTTTATTAAATGAAAATAAAGATATTATAAATTATTCATACAGCGGTAATTCCGAAAGAATAGATGAAATAGAGAATATATTCGGAAATAATAAATTATTGCCTATTCATAAGAAAGTTTTGGAAACAGATGGCTTGGTAATAATAAGGGAAGATGAAATTGACTGCCCTGATTGTCCAATTTTATATACTTCCAAATTTTATGGTTCATTATTATATCCGTTAAAAAGCGGGAAAAATTTTTTTGGAATTATTTCGGTAGCTATACTGAGGGAATTTTTAGATTCAGCAGAAGAGCATGAATTATTTATCGAATTAGCTAATGATATCGGTTTTGCCTTGAATAAAATGTCATTGGAAAAAGAAAAGCAGCATACATTAAATTTGCTATTAGAGGAAGAGCAAAAATTTAAAACTCTTTTTGAATCTAGCGAGGCTGTAATGCTTATTTCTGATATAGAAGATGGTAAAGTTGTCGATTCAAATAATGCTGCTGCGAAATTTTATGGATATGAGAAAGAATATTTTGATAAGAATATCTATTTGGCTGACTTAAATACCTTGCCTGAAGATATAGTATTCAGATATATTGAAAAGGCTGTTAAGAAAGAGATGAATCACTTCCAATTTAAGCACAGACTTTCTAATGGGAGTTTGAGAGACGTGGAAGTTTATGCAAATCCTTTTTTCTATAAGAATCAAAAATTTTTATATTCGATCGTTTTTGATATAACAGATAAAAAGCGTAACGAGACTGAGATTTCAAGAATGATCAAAGAACTAATTAATGCAAAGGAAACAGCGGAAAAATCAGAAATATTAAAATCTGAATTTTTAGCCCAAATGTCCCACGAAATTAGAACTCCAATAAATGTAATACTCAGTTTTACGAATTTGATAAAAGATGAAGTTGAATCAACGATAGACCCAGAAATATTTGAAGGCTTTAGCAGTGTGGATTCAGCTAGTAAAAGAATTATTAGGACTATCGATTTAATCTTGAACATGTCAGAAGTGCAAACAAAATCCTATGATGCCGTGTTTAAAAAAATTAATCCGGTAAAAGATATTTTAGAAAAATTTATAGAAGAATATCTTTCTTATGCAAGAGCAAAAGGAATCGATTTGGAATTAAATTCGTATGACTCTGAATGCAATATCTTAGGAGATGAATATAGCGTGAATCAGATTTTTGCAAATTTAATTGATAATGCGATTAAATATACTAATAAAGGTAAAGTGATAATTGAGGTAATCCGAGATGCTGATTCATTATTAGTTAAAATAAAAGATACCGGAATTGGAATGAGTGAAGAATATTTAAAGACCATATTTAAACCATTTCGTCAAGAAGAACAAGGTTATACAAGATCTTTCGAGGGTAATGGATTGGGATTAGCCTTAGTAAAAAATTATTGCGATTTAAATAAAGCAGAAATTTATGTTGAAAGTACAAAGGGAGTTGGATCGATATTCACTGTTAAATTCAATGCTATTTGACAGAATTAAAAGGTAAGGAAATATTAAATTTAGTACCTGTCATCGGTGTGCTCTCGGCTTTAAGTTGCCCTTTATGCATGGCTATAAATTCTTTAACAATTAGAAGTCCTAGACCTGTTCCCTTTTCTCCGGAAGTTCCATGCTTGGAATAATTTTTATTTAATTCAAAAAGTTTCTCTAATTCTTCAGAATTCATACCGATACCAGAATCTTCTACAAAAATATTTATTGAGTCATCATTGACAGAAACATATATTTTAACTGACCCGCCGGAGATCGTAAATTTGATTGCATTTGAAATAAGATTAGTGAAAATAATATTTAGAAGAGTTTTATCACCATATACATAGTAAGGTAAATCTAATTTATTAAGAATAGAGATTTTTTTTATACTTGATTGATAGCTTAAATTAGTAATCACTTCATCTATAATGTTATTCAATAAAATATTTTCCGGTTCAAAGATTATTCTTCCTGTTTGAATTTGGGACCATCTCAAAAGATTATCTAGCATTTTATAAGTATTGGAAGTTGCTTCTTTAAGATGCTTAAGAATATCATCTTTCTCCTCTTCGGAGAGTTTATGGATTTCATTTTCTAAAATTTCAGTGAATCCAATAATAGCCATAAATGGATTTTTTAAGTCATGTGCAATAATGGAAAATAATTTATCCTTTGTTGCATTCAATTCTGATAGTTCTTCTTCTCTCTTTTTTAAAGCCAATTGTGTACTAACACGAAAAGTAACATCACGGAAATGAAGAATTACACCTACTATAGAATTATTCTTATCAACAATTGGAGACATAAAAAGATCGAAATATTTTTCACCGTATTTAAATTCAATTTCCTTTGTGAATGCAGCTTCTTTAATGAAGAGTTCTATTTCAGGGAAATTACCTAATAAATTATAGATAGAAAAACCAATATTTTTTTCCATTCCAAATATCTTTTGCGCAGCTAAATTTATGTCAATAATTCGTTGTTCTTTATCGAGGATAATAATTCCATCGTTTATATAATCAAGAAATATTTTTCTAGCGGCTGGAATAATATCAAAAAGTCTAAATCGGAAGAAAGCATTAGCGAAAATTATAACCGAGAGAATAAAAAAGAAGGGGGTAAAATCAAAGTCATTCCCTCCTCTTATTAAATAAATAATATTCGGGATCCAAGGAAGAAAAGAACCAATAAGAAGAGAAAAGGCTTGAAGTTTATAAAGTCTTCTCGAATTATAAATAAAGTGAAGTAAAAAAATCGTAGAAATAAGAACTGCTAAATAATCGAAGGCAACATTTACAAAATACCATAGCCCTCTTGATTTACCAACAACTGCTACCGAATCAGAAATTTTATTTAGAAAAATATTTTGATAGACTAATTCATGGTATTCGTTAGTCAACATGAAAATTAAGGTCAAAAAGGGAATTATAAAAAATATGATAATTAATGGCTTAGTGGGCAGTCTTCCCGATGTTACATATTGAAGAATAGATATCATGTAAAACGCAGGGAAAAATGAGATACCTATATATTGAAGCTTTATCATAATCATTTTCATTTCTAAAGACTGAACAATAATTTCCATCCCTGCAAAAAAGGACCAAATGGAGATTGTAAGCAGCATAATTGAAAAATAGTTTGATGCAACTAATTTTCTTTTTTTCCAGAAAAAAATCGAAAGCGAAAATGTTAAGAGAGCCGAAAGGAAAAGAAGAATTTGATAAATTAGGGATATCATGTTTTGTCTTATAACCGAAATAATTAGATATGCAAAATAATAAAAAAAAAGCTCCGCGAAAGCGGAGCGTTATGGTACAAACTAAAATGTAAAAATTATTTTATGACTTTTACCTCAGAAGCTTGTAAACCTTTTTGACCGTTAGTAATAGAGAATTCAACTTTCTGACCTTCCTCTAATGTGCGGTAACCTTCACCAACGATAGATTGAAAATGAACGAATACATCTTCTCCACCTTCCTGAGAGATGAAACCATAACCTTTAGAATTGTTGAACCATTTAATGGTTCCTGTCTTGCGGTCTGCCATTTGCAGATACTCCTTAAATTATTTTAAAACAATTAGCAGAGCCAAAAGATTTACTGCTGTTACAATACGTCTTTTTTTCATGCTGCTGCTTAATTAACTAAAATGTCGAAACGACACTCCATTAAATATAAAAGTTTTCTTACTTTATTCCAAGTTCTTTACACATACGATAAAAATTTGATGGTGCTAAACCTAATTTTTCTGCTGCACTGGAATCCGAGCTAGAAATGCTTCTTACATACTTAAAATATTTTTCTCTGAAAACTTTTTCCATTTCTTTTAATGGTAATACCTGTCCAATATAAGATTCATCAAAATTTGTTTCATCTTTCATAATTAAATGATTTCTTAAAATCATAGGATCACTAATATCTTTTGCTGTAATAATTGTATTTGAATTCAGAACCAACCTTTGAACAACATTTCTAAGTTCGCGAACGTTTCCGGGCCATTTATAATTAAGAAGAATCTCTTTGGCTTTTTCTTCAATTTCCGGAGGATTGAAACCCATATCTCTACTAAAGTATTCAAGAAAATGATTAAATAAAATAAGAATGTCCTCCCCTCTTTGTCTTAGGGGGACGATATCCAGAGGGACAACATTGAGCCTATAATAAAGGTCTTCACGGAATTTTCCATTATTGACTTCATTAGAAAGAACTTTATTTGTTGCAGCTAAAATTCTTACGTTAACAGAATGCTTTTCTGTGCGACCGATTTTTTCAATCTCCCCTTCCTGAAGGAATCTCAATAATTTTACTTGAGCTTGAAGAGGAAGTTCAGCTACTTCATCCAAGAATAAAGTTCCATTATTAGCTAGTTCAAAAAGCCCGGGCTTTTTTGAATTTGCTCCCGTGAAAGAACCTTTTTCATATCCAAAGAGTTCGCTTTCAATTAATTCGCCCGGAATACTTCCGCAATTAATGGGTACAAAATTCTCATACTTTCTTTTACTATTAAGGTGAATATTCCAAGCTACTAATTCTTTACCCGTACCCGAAGCACCATTAATTAAAATATTCGCTTCACTCATTGCGTATTTTTCAATATTCTCTTTTAACTGAATCATTGGTTTTGAATTACCAATTAGTTTTTTGGAATCGAGAAGATTTTGAATATTTTGATTCAGTTTGGAGTCAGATTTGGTTTTATGTTTTTCTAATTTTTTCTTTTCATAAGCATTAAATATACTTAGGATGAAATCAGTTGGTTGATAAATATATTCTTCAATATTCCCGGGATATTTTGTGCAGTACCAAAATGCACCAGCTTTAAGGAGATTATTAGCGAAATTATAATCGGTGATATTTATTGTCATTTTTGTAATAACAATAATCTGAATAAATGGATCAATTGCCTTAATCTTTCCAATTAGTTCTTCACCTTTTAGCCCGCCGGAGATTTGATAATCCAGAATAATCACATCAAATTGGTCAGATGATTTTTCTATTAGCTCTAAAGCAGCTCTTCCATTAGAAACAACTTCTACGATTTTAATTTTAGAATCATAGTAACTAACGGTCTGCTTAACTCTATTTACATCAAAGCTTTCGTCTTCAATAAGGAGGATACGAATATTTTCATCTTTCAACCGAATAACTCCATTTGTGATTAATACGAATAACAAATCTACAGCCTGAATCAGGTTCAGGTAAATTAATTGCTTCTAATTCCCAACCGCATCTTTCGACACCCATCTGATATGCAATATAACATCCATATCCGGAATGAGTACCCCCATCTTTTTTAGTCGATTCATTTTCAAGGAATAATTTACTAATTCCTTCTTTATTCTTTTGCATTAATTCTTCCGCAATCCCATTTCCATTATCTTCGATGTGAATTATGGTAACTCCTGTATCGGGATCATATTTAGTTTTTATCTTAATATTAATTGATTGAGTATTACCATGGTCAATGCTATTTTGAATCAATGGCTCTAATATTTCCCAAACTACAAATTCATTTACATTAACTAAAGGAATTGAATTATCCAGATCGAGTTCAAAATTGAACATCTCATTTTTACTAGATATCCTTAGAAATACATTATCTACAATAAAGCGAATAACGGCATTGATATCAGTTTTAAACATAGGATTAATTATTGTATTAATCTCTTGATCGTACCATTTCATATCATAAATAATACGAGATATAAAATTGGAATAAGTAATTACCCTTTTCTTAGCGTCAGGAAGATTATCACTATTAATCTGTCTAACGTCATCTTTAATAAAGCCCATAATTTTCTCGGCTTTATGATGTGTATGATAAATTCGTTTAGTAAATAGGGATTCTTTTTCCAATCGAATCTGTTTTTTTAGGTTCTCTTCATGCTCTTTATATAATTCTTCCTGCGCTTTATTTCTCTCCTTAACCGCATAAGAAGAAACCAAGAAAATACCGATTAAGCCCACCAACATTAGAGAAGAATAGATCAAAGTCATTTCATCAAAATTAGAACTTACTTCATCGGTAAGAAAAGTAAAATCCGGAGCAATGTGCATATACATCATTCCGAGATATTCTCCATCGGGAACGAATGGGACAAGAATATTAAATGAATTATCTGTATCAAGTGTGGTATTTATCACTTCCTCGGATTTCATTTTATCTTTATTTTCCAGAAATAAGCGGACTATTTTATGATATTTTTTATCTTCCGGATTATATGGTGCAAGATCATCACTTAAAAAAGAATAAATTTTTTGTCCAGTATCGACAATATAAATTTTATTATTCTTCATTAGAATAAGAGAAATATCATTAACGCTTTTTTGTAGAAGCTGCTGTCTGAAAATCACATTAAAAGAGTAGATAATGTTTCTTTCTTGAGATTCTTCCACTGGTTTATTCATAAACATATTCTCGAACATTAATTCCATGGAAGTAGCAGTAACAATTGCTATCCTCTCGGCATTATCTTTTTTATACCATTCCTGAGCATCATACAAAAAATCGGTAAGCATATTCTTCTGCATGAAGGCAAGCAGTATTTGAAATATAATAAGTAGCACAATAAATATTGAAATATGCCTTATTTCAAAACGATAGCGCGAAAGTTTGTTTTGGATTTTATCTAACATCATTTGACCTTAGGAAACTCTCTTAACATTAATTTCTCCATCTGAATTGCATTAGTACAATCGCTAAGAGCCTTCTTTACGCTAATTTTATTTCTTATCGCTCTTTCAAAATGGAAAGACATAATCTTAGAATATTTTGTGTATTCGGAATGAGCGGGGCGATGAACACCCGATTCAATAATTTTTGTAAACTGTTCAAATTCAGGATATTTTTTCTTAAAACCATCTTCTTTATAGAATTTTTTTAGAACGGGCAAATAACCGCTCTCTTTATAAAAAAGCTCTTGCGAATCTTCACGCAAAAGAAATTTTATGAAATCCACTATCTCACTTTTTTTATTTGAGAATTTGGAGATCATAAGATTCCAACCTCCGAATGTAGATGCAGGTTTTGCATCCTTAAAATGAGGGACAGCAGTTTTCTTAAGTTTTTTTTCTATGCTTGTATCGATAGGTGAATCAAGGAAATCTTTATCGTAACTTGGCCAGCCCCATAGAAAAATTCCATTATCTTTTATAAAATTTTGGTAACTGGGTACCTCGGTATAATAAACAACCTCTGGTGGAGATAACTTATATTTATTAACTAAATCTACCAACAATTGAAGAGCTTTCTCTGCTTCAGGAGTATTAAAATTGAACCCGTATTTTTTGAAATAATTCTTATCAATTCCTAATAATTGTTCGACAAAAATACATATAAGACCTTCATTATCTGCAGCGGGGAATGTATAAAATGGATTATTCGATTTAATTGATTGCCCTATTTTAATAAATTCTTCCCAGGTTATATTATTATTTATTTCATTTAAGATTTTTTTGCTATTAGGAAGCTTCGATACAAGGTCTTCTCGATAGTAAAGAACTCCTTGAACAAAATCTAAAGGTATTGCAACTAATGCTCCATCGGAATAACATGATTCAAGTACATAAGGATGGATTCTAGAAATTTCTTCCTGAGAAAAATATTTATCGAAAGGTTCACACCACTTGGCAAATCGCTGAACCCAAATTACATCCACAGCAAAAAGATCAATCCCATCACCTCTTCCTCTGAGAGAGCGTGCCAAAACTTCTTTTCTTTCATTTGTACTGAAATCGAAATTTGGAAAATCGAGAGGTATTACTTTTACTTTACCTTCATTTTGTCGGTTATATTTATCGATTAATATTTTATGTGCGGCTGTTACTCTATCAGCAAAATAAATTTCAACAGGACCTTCTACTTTTTTAGTATGAAGAATAGAAAACGAGATAAAATAAATGGGTATAAGAAAAAGAAGAATTATAAGTCCCGGATTCTGGAATGCTTTTGTTAAATAGATTTTAAGTTTATTCATAATATTTAGAGTGTTCAATTAGAGAACCAAATTCAATAGCAGTTAATTTACTTCTTAAATACTCCTTTTGCAAAAAAAATGCCATGCAATCAATAGTTCAATTTTGCATGGCATACAATTCATGGGAGGCACCATGAATAGATAAATTATTTTCTAAGTAACGTTAAATTTTTTCTTATAAGTTTATTTCTAGTTTCCACCGATGAAGCACTTCTTAATCCATCTTCGGGAGTATTAAGAACATAATCAAGAAGTTGTTCAACTGAAGAAACTGCTACATGCATACGAGTATCGGAAGAAGCATAATAGATATATACCTCGCCATTACTTTTTTCAATCCAGCCATTGCTAAATACCACATTAGAGACATCGCCTACCCTCTCATCACCATCAGGAGCAATAAAATAACCAGCGGGGCGAGCAATTACTTTATTCGGCTCTTTTAAGTCTGTTAAAAAGAGGTAAAGTACATATCTTAATCCTGCTGCCGTATTTCTTACTCCATGCGCAAGCTGAAGCCAACCTTTTTCAGTCTTAATCGGAGAAGGTCCCATACCGTTTTTTACTTCTTTAATGGTATGATAAACGCGGTCATCAATAATGGTTTCAGTACCTATTTGAGGAAGTTCGATAGAATCTGATAAAGCCCAACCGATTCCTCCGCCTGAACCGGCATCAATAAAACCATCCTGAGGACGTGTATAGAATGCATATTTTCCATCTATAAATTCTGGATGAAGAACCACATTGCGCTGCTGCGGAGAAAGAGAAATTAAATCCGGTAGTCTATTCCAACTAATAAAATCTTTTGTTCGCGCGATACCGCACTTGGCAAAAGCTGAAGAAGTATCACCTTTAGGTGCAGCAGGGTCTTTCCTTTCAGTACAGAACAAGCCATAAAACCAGCCATCTTCATGTTTGAGTACTCTCAAGTCGTAAACATTTATATCTGGGTCCTCAGTCTCCGGAATAGTAATCGGATAATCCCAGAATCTAAAATTATCTATTCCATTTGGGGATTCGGCAACTGCAAAAAATGATTTCCTGTCAGCTCCTTCCACTCTTACAAAAAGAAGATAACGTCCATTATATTCAATGGCACCAGAATTAAAAGTTGCATTAACTCCAATGCGTTCCATTAAAAATGGATTGCTATTATAATCTAAATCATATCTCCAAAAAATCGGCGTATGCTCGGCGGTTACTATCGGATTTTTATAACGTGTATATACACCATTATTTTTTTCTATCGGTTCGTTCTTAAGCGTTATTAAACGTTCATTTTCATCAAATAGTTTTTTTAATCTAATTTCAAATTGCTCTTTATGCATGATTTCCCTTTAGTAATTAATTTGTTTTTGGTCCAGCAGGATCAAACTCAACACATTCATCATCAAGTCTATTCCACCAATTGAGTTTGAGTATTAACGAGGTAACAACCAATACTCCAATTCCTATATATAAATATGTATGTTCTCTTATTACAAAATAGATCGGGATAGCAATTAAACTAACCTGCCATATAATACCGGTAGCAACATTAACCATATCTTTACCAAAATTTTTGTTTGGTTCAAAATGAGGATATAGCGCTTTAGCTTTAACTGCAATTGGTTTCCAGAAGCCCCATGGATTAACAGTTGTGTAGAATTTAATTAATACTTCATCGGATTCCTGTTTAGTAAGTAAACTTCCTGCAATACATCCAACAATTGAAACACCTAGGAGAAGCGGGAAAGCGTTTAAAGCCGGAAGAGAAGGAAGAAGAACAGGAGTAACTAATGCGGCACCAATGCCTGCAACCATTCCCCAGAAATAACCATAACCATTTAGTCTCCACCAATACCATTTAAGTATGTTTGCGGCTGTATATCCACCATATAATGCATTCACAATCCATAAAGTAATTTGATTAATTGATTCTACTATCATTCCAAAAACAAAACCTATTATAACAAAAGCAATAGAGACCATATAACTAATATGAACATATTTTTTAGGTTCGGCATTTGGATTAATATATTTTTTATAAATATCATTCACTACATAAGCCGGAGCAGCATTTATCGTAGCAGCATAAGTGGACATAAAAGCAGCAATCAATCCGGCTAATAATAATCCAACTAACCCAACCGGTATTTGATTTTTAAGTACAAAAGGAAGAACCATTTCAAAATCAATTTTATCACCCATAGCAATTAATTGAGGGCTGAGGAAAACGAGAGCTAAAACCGTAATTCCGGCAATCATCATATAACGAGGAAGAAATAGAACTAAAGAAACAAATCCACTCATTTTTGCAGCTTCTTTAGGAGATTTAGTAGCAAGGATTCTTTGCATATCATAATTCGGTGCGGGACCGGCGGCACTTACCAATAGTCCTTTAAATAGAACTAGCATAAAGAATATTGTAAAAAGTCCATAACCATCTTTAGTAATCTGAGCGTTAACGGCGTCAATTAATCCCGTCCAATTTAGATCTAGATTCCATCCAAAAGTAATCTCTTTCCAGCCGGCAGGAATAACGGAATTAAGCATTTCCGGAGAAACGGCATTCATTGCAATAATACCAACCGCAATCGAAGCAATAGACATTACCAAAAATTGGAGTACCTCAGTTATAACTACACTTATCATTCCTCCTTTAATTGCGTAAATAGCGGTTAAAGACATGAGAATAATAGCATAAGTATCCGGAGAAAGATTCCATGGGAGAAAAATAGCGGCAAACTTACCGATACCTTTAAAATCATAGGCAATAAAACCGACAACGCTAATAAGAGCAAAAATTACAACAATAATATGAGCTAAACGAGCACCCTCTCCTTTACCGAATCTTGTTTCAATCCATTCGGCACCGGTCATTACTTTTGATTTACGAAGCCAAATTGAAAGGAAAACCATTAAAAAGATTTGGTTAAAAATAGGCCAGAGCCAAGGTATAAAAACACTTTTTAGACCATAAACGAAAAGGATGTAAACAAGCCACATTGTTCCGGTAATATCAAACATGCCGGATGCATTTGAAACGCCCAGAATCCACCATGGAAGCGAATTTCCACCTAGGAAATAAGAGTTCATATCTTTTACGGATTTTCTCGATACCCAGATGCCAAGTAAAACTACAACGGCAAAGTACCCAATAATTATTGCAACATCGATATAGTGTATGCTCATAGTTAGCCAGAATTTTGATTTTCTTATTTAGTTGCATAAATAATGCCATTTTCTAAATAAGATAATTCAGTGTAAATATTAGTTATTTCCCTCTTTTCGGCAATAATGGTTTTATCATTTTAATAAATATTATGAAATTGATAAGTGATTTTTTATTCCCCCTATGGAAATGAGAGGAAAATTAAACTATAATTGCATTAATATAATATGCAGATATGATAAAAAGAGAAGAACTATATTTATATATTTTAGTGCTATTGATGTCAGTTTCGCTACTCGTAATGCGGCTGAATGGCTCGGATAATATCTATTATTATTCTTATATATTTATAATAACTTCTCTTTTTTATTTAATTATAGCTTGGCTGATCCTTAGAGGCGACTTTGAGTTTAGACGTCTTTTATTTTTATTAGGTATCGGAATAATTTTTAGGGTACTGCTTTTAGAATTGAATCCGATTGGTTCTGATGATGTATTCAGATATATATGGGATGGGAAAGTCCAAGCAAATGGGATAAATCCTTACTTATATGAGCCAAATAATCCGGCTCTCACTTTTCTTCATACTATTTCACTTCCCTCTCTTATTAATTTCGCTAATATGCCTACAATCTATTTCCCATTAAGCGAAATATTATTTTTTATCGCATATTTGATAGGTGGGGAATCTATAATAGGAATTAAACTCTTAATTATTCTTTTTGAGCTTGGGACGATTTTTATTATTTATAAATATTTGACTGAAAATAATATTTCGATAAAATATTCTTTATTATATGTTTTATCTCCGCTCCCGATTTTTCAATTTATTATCGATTCGCATGTCGATATTTTTGGAATATTTTTCACGGCTCTATTTTTCTATCTCTATTTTGGCAATAAAAAATTTGGAGCTTTTATTGCACTTGGACTATCAATCGCAATTAAACCAACAATCGGATTATTCCTACCAATATTATTTTTATACGAAGAGAAATGGAAAGAAAGAATAAAATCAATTATTATTCCAATTGCAGTAACTGCAATTCTTTTTATACCTTATATAATAAATGCTAATCCCTTTAATGCACTTATAATTTTTTCTAAGAATTGGATGTATAACGGATTTGTTTTTGATATTATAAATATGGTATTAAGAGACAATCAAGAATCACGAATGATTTCGGGAGGTCTTTTTATTATATCGTATTTAATACTTCTATTTGCAAATTATGGTCTAAGAGATAAATTGTATTTCTCTGTCATCTTACTTTTAATTTTTTCTCCGGTAGTACATCCATGGTATGTATTATGGTTGGTGGTAATATTACCATTTGTTCCAAAATGGAGCGGAATTATTTTTGCGGCAACTATTTGTGTAACTTCGATTACTATGCTTATCTATAAAAATTTAGGTATGTGGATAGAATTTAAGATGTTGGTATTTTTCGAGTATCTGCCCGTTATAGTATTTTTAATTATAGAGTTGAGGCGGGGAATAAGAAAACCATATTTTATAAATCACCTGAGAAAGATTTTTTCATAGCTATAATTCTGAAATAAAGTGCCAGATAGGAAACGGCAAAAAGAATAAGAAGGTGAACTATTTCGGGAAGTATATCATTAAATCCTGCACCCATCTGAACAATACGAACAAATGCACTATAAAATGGAGTGCTCGGAATGATATAAGCAATCCATTTGACCAATAACGGCATTGAATCTAACCGCCAACTATAACCTGAAATTAAAAATATAGGATATGAAGTAAGAGTAAGAAATTGCAGCGCTAAAATTTTCCTTTTAAAGAATGAAGCTACAAAGAGAGAATAATAAATTACAGTTAAAAGAAGTAGCAATGTAATTGAAGCAAAAACAAAAGCACTTCCATTAAAGGGGACATTAAAAACGGAATAGACTATCGTAAAGAAAAATAAAGCGTAAGAAGAAGAAATAACAAGATAGAATATACTCTTACCGTGAATTATAAGATTGATTTTATTCTTTGCTAATGAAAAATAATCTCGAAGCGTATTAAATTCATTTTCTTTTGCAATACTTTCTGCAAGTCCGAAAAATAGTGTCTGCTGTAAAATTAAAATCAATATTGCGGGTATTAAAAAATCACCATAAGAATCTGTTGTATTAAACATACTTCTGATATCAGTAGCCACAGGCTCTAAATAAGTTTGAGCGGCTTCTTGATTTATACCTTTTGTATAATAATATTTTAGTGTAAGCATTTTATTAAATTCGGCTACTGTTTCATTAACTGCCTTATTCAGATCATTCGAGACCAAAAAACGGGTAGTATTTAAATATGAATTAAGTACCACACCTGTTTTACTTTTTATCGAACTTTCAAAATTTTTAGGGAGCAGTAGATAACCGGAAATATTTCCTGCTTCTAACTCAATTTGTGCTCTCCGAGGATCTGATATAATTTCTTTTATTTCGATCATTGAAGTGGCATCCAACATACGAATTAGTTTCTGAGATGAGATAGAATTATCATAATCAACAACTGCAAAAGGAATACTATTTTCAGATTTATTTAAATAGATAGAACCATAAAATAAGGAATAGAATAATGGTGCAATTAATATTACCATAAGGATATCTTTATCTTTGAGGATAATGCGGATCTCTCTTTTCAATAATTCAAATAATATATTCAATCTAATTTTCATATTTTCTTACACGCATTCTAATCATGAATAAACTTACTACTACGGAAATTATTAAAAAGGAAATGAGAATTATTAAGTCATATTTAACTGCGAATAACCCTGTATCCATCTGTGAAAGTTTTATAAAAGCAGAAAGGAAGTGAGTATAGGGCATCATACTTCCAAAAATATTATGAATTACCGGCATACCCCATAAAGGGAAAGTGAATCCGCTGAAAATAAATCCGGGAGTATTTATAAATACGGCTACTTCAGTCGCCATAAATTGGTCTTTGAATAAACTAGAGATCATCACACCAAACATTACGCAGACGATTATGAATAAAATAAAGAGCGACATGATCAGAAAATAGTTTCCATTGACGATTACACCAAACAACGGGAAAATAATCCCGACAATCAAAAATGCAGATGCACTATTAATTAATATATGCGGAATTGCTTTACCAAATAATATCGATATCTCACTTCCGGCGGATAATTCTATTACTTCGTCAAACGTTTCATGAGAATATTCAGAACTTATAATAAGGACGGATGCTATCATAATCATCATCTGAAGAATAAACGTTACGAGTCCGGGCACAAAATAATTTATATAACTATAATTCGGATTATATAATGAATGTGTATCGAGCTTAATCGGCATAATTATATTCATTGATTCTTCTCTTGTCTTACCCGAAGACTGAATTTTTTTAAGCTGAACCCCGACCGAAATTGTTTTGATAATTGTTGATGCTTCTTTTAGGAGAAGACTTCCGACAATTACGTTAGAAGAATTTTTATAAACTGTAATAATTGTTTGTTTGCCTGATTTTGTATCTTTTTCAAAGTTATAAGGAATTACAAGTGCCCCTTGAATTTTCCCTTTTCTAAATTCACTTTTAATTTCATCGGGTGAAACGAGATATTCCTTTATTGCAATTGAACCTGAGGACTCAAACATTTGAATTGCTGTGCGAGATAATTGGCTATGGTCATAATCGATAACCGCCATAGGAAGTTCTCTCATAATTTCATTTTTATAAATCGAACCAATTAAGAGATAGATAAATATTGGAAGAATAATTATTAGAATATAAAGAGTTTTTCTCTCTAATATTCTTTTAAATTCTCTTTTAGCTATCCGAGATATTTTGCTATTTATGAACATTGAAATTAGTTTAACTCAATATTAACTGACATACCTGGGCGCAAAGAACTAATTTTATTTACCGGTTTTAATCTTACCTCAAAAGTTTTTAAATCGAAATCCCCTTTTTGATTAGTCGGTTTCCATGATGCAAAATCACCCATTGGAGCTATAAAATAGACCTTGAATTTTTCCTCCTTATTGCTCGCTTTTATAACTCCACTGAAAACTTTGTTCATTTCAAAATTGCTTAAATAATCTTCACGAACTTGAAGAACTACATAATATTCATTTGGGTTAATTATTGTTGCAACGGGATAACCACTAGAAACGATTTCACCATTATCCACAATCAGTTTAGAAAGTTCGCCATCTGCCGGAGCTTTAATTTCCAATTCGTTAAAATAAGCTTCTGCTTCTTTAACTCCATTTTCGGCTTGATGCATCAATCCTTGCGCAGCAATAATTTCTTCCGGACGAGCACCATTAAGAGCCATATCATATTTTGCTTTTGCAGCTTCCATCTGCTCACGTGCAGCATTAAATTTGAATTCCATTTCATCTTTTTCTTGAGTTGAGATAACTTTTTCTGCAAATAATTTTTGGAATCGATTCCAAGTAGTAGAAGCATAATCAAATTGGTATTTTGCTTGTTGATAAAGTTTTTGAGCGCCTCGTTTTTCTTCTTCACGCGCACCCTTTTTTGCCATATTGTATTTTTCTGATGCGGCTTGAAACATTCCTTTAGCTTGTTCAAGTTTTGCTGTCATCTCTTTTGATTCCAGGCGAGCCAATATTTCTCCTTTAGAAATTTTATCACCTTCCTTCACTAAAATCTCTGAGACTCTCCCCGGTATTTTGGATGCTACATCAATCTCAATAGTTTCAACAATACCTTGAATACTATTTTCTCTATCAGGTGATTTAAACAGTAAAAACAGAATAGCACCAATTATTAAAGTTACGGGTATCGAAAGTATTATATATTCTTTCTTCATTTTTATTTACTTACTCCTATATTCCAAATTCTTATTAACTCATCTATATTATTATTTGATGTATATATTTCGCTCATGATACTGAAATAATTATAAAGAGATGAAAGCCGATCTAATTTTACTTTTTGAAGTGATAATTGTGCGTCTATTACTTCTAATGAAGTACCAAGCCCACTATTAAATCTTTTATCATTCTGTCTTAGATTTTCTTCTGCAAGAAGAAGTGTGGAGTTTAATTTTTTATAATCCGTAGCTGAAGTCTTAAGATTGTTATAGTAATTTGTCATCTGAAGTGTAACCTTTTTTATCGCATCAGCTTCTAAGAAACTAACTTCATCTTCGAGTTTATCGGCTGATTGAAGATTAAGATAATCTTTGAATCCATGGAAAAGATTAATCTGTGCTGAAACTCCTACAGCCCAGCGGGGTTCTAATGCAGAGAGGTATTCAGGATATAAATCGTACCTACCGAATGCGGCAACTTTTGGTAAAAATTCACTTCTGGCAGAATTATATTTTTGTGCTGCTGCAATCCTCTTCTGCCTGATCATTTTTAATAAAGGATTGTTAGCGATTGCATTATCGATCAATTGTTTCAAACTATCTTTGATTTCAGAATAAACTAAAGAATCAGAAAGAATTATTTCCTCTTCAGAATTTATTCCGAGATTAATTTTAAATGCGACCATTAATGTGTTAAAAGAATTTTGATCTCTTGTGAGATTTCTTTCAGCTTCAGATACCGCAACTTCTGCACGCAATAAATGATAGTTCGCTATTAAGCCTTCATCAAATAATTTTTTAGCATCGTCTCTGTGCATTTTAATACCATTTAGAACATTAATTCTAGTCTTAACAACTTCTTGCATAAGAACTGTCTGCAAATAATATTTTATTGTTTCATTAATAACTTCATTTTTTATTTTGCTCAATTCTAAACGCGAATATTCTTCTTCGGAAGCAGCATATTTTTTCGCTGCAAT
>CALDDL010000028.1 GCA_937936675.1 uncultured bacterium | reverse complement strand
TCGGCAGCGAATAACTAATCACGGTCGCCGGATTAAACGGATTTGGATAATTCTGCTCTAGTACAAAATCTGCCGGAATTGTTCCACTTTCATTTCCATTTTCATCTTCAACTGAGGTAATTTCATTTACTGCGGCAATATTACCAAACGCAGCCACAGCTAATCGCACCCCATTAAATAAATAATCGGTATTTATCACATTCATATCATCAAACTGTGAATGGTAATATGGATTGAATTCTCGATATCCATTTATTGTAGTAAAATTTTCTATCATTGTAACTGCCGAATAGTTATATCCCCAGAATGATGTATGATCGCTTCTATCGGTGCCCGGCTCAATAATTAAAGGCTTAAGAGGAATTCCGTATTGATAATTAGCATCCCAAACTTGACCGGCAACTATATTTGAATGGGCATAATTACGAGTATGAATTTCGAGAAGTCCATCTTTATTAAGATCATATCCTATCATATCAATATTAATTACAGCGAGGATTGAATCTCCCCTTTCACGAGCGAGCCGTGCATAGTACTTACTCCCCAAAAGTCCCTGTTCCTCATTATCCCATAGAGCAAAGATCATACTATATCGAGTCTTGGCATCCTTAAAAACTCGAGCCGCTTCTAATACTGCCGCCGTACCGGAGGCATTATCATCAGCTCCGGGAGCTACAATATCAGGCATGCTATCATAATGCGCAGAGATCATTACCTGAATACGGGGCAGTTCCGTGCCATTAACCATTGCATAAATATTTTCTCCATCTATTACACCGAATTTCTGTGAAAATACGTTATACCCCAAATTCTGGAGCTTCCTCCTAATATATTCACCTGCAGCTTTATTCCCGCTATCATAAGAATTTCTTGATTTGATTTTATACTGCCCCGCTCCATACCAAAAAGATGTATGACCAGTGAGCACATTCATTGTTGCCAAGATAGAATCTTTATTTACTCGGCTAACTAAATCAGCTACCAGAGGATCCTGAGCTGCCATCGGCGAGCTAATCAAAACTGCAAACAGTAATATATATTGTAAATTCTTTTTCATATTTATCCTAAAATTATTTTTTTCTGACTTTATTTTAATAACTTTATACGACAAAAATAATGACATAATTTTTACCCTTTAAATGCCAAAGACATCTTTAATAATAGCCGTATATAATAACAAAAAATATCTTGAATTGGTATTTGCCGGTTTGGAGAGGCAGACATTAAAAGATTTTGAAGTGATTATTGCCGATGACGGTTCTAATTCGTCTATTGCGGAATTCATTGACGAATATAAAAAAAATAGCTCCTTCGTTATTAAACATGTTTGGCATGATGATAAAGGATTTAGAAAAAACAAAATCCTCAATGAAGCAATTCGGCATTCGGAATCGGATTATATGGTAATTATTGATGGAGACTGCGTTCCTCATAGAGAATTTTTGATGGAGCATTTTCGAAGTCGAGAAGTAAATACCTGCTTTACGGGAAGAAGAATTAATCTTTCCGAAAAATTCACTGCGCTTTTAACTCCGGCAAATGTAAGAGAAGGTTTCATTGAAAAAAATATTCCTCTTTTATTTATTGATGCCATTTTTGGAAAATCTAATTACGTTGAAAAAGGAATCTATTTAAAATCACAATTCTTGCGCAAATTATTTAATAAAAAGAAGCGCGGATTGTTAGGATGTAATTTTTCACTTATGAAAAAAGATTTATTAGATATAAATGGATTTGATGAAAGATATGAAGCTCCCTCAATCGGCGAAGATAGCGATGTTCAATTCCGCTTAGAACTGAACGGTGTTACAATCGAATCCCTGAATCACATTGCAGTGCAGTACCATCTCTATCATAAACTTCAAGACCGTCCTCAGATAAATTTAGACCTCTTTGAACAAGTAAAAATGGAAAAAACTCCTTATACGCCTTACGGACTCGAAAAAAAATAATTTAATATTTGATTTTGTTATCCCACTTACCTTATATTTTGAGTCATTATTTCCAAAATTCCTAAATAATTAAGAGGATATATGTTGGACGACTTAGATATTAAGATTCTTAAACGGCTTCAAGAATCGGGCAGAACCAAAAGAAGCGAAATGGCAGAGGAAGTCGGTTTATCTCTTCCATCGCTTAGCGAGAGATTAAGAAAGCTGCAAGACAACCACGTCATTGACGGCTACTACACAAAACTTAACCGAGATATCTTTGGTCTCGATATCATGGTACTTATCACCGTGATGATGGATTCATCGAAAAATTATGAAAAACTTTCCGATAACGTGAAAAAAACTCCCGAAATTTTGGAGTGCTATTCAATACTCGGTGAAGGTTCGCACTTATTAAAAGCAGTTGTTAAAAACACTTCAGAGCTTGAAAAACTTCTTTCCAAGATTCAATCCTGGCCCGGAGTTAATCGCACAATAACAAATTTTGTTTTATCAACAATCAAAGAGACAACAAGTTTAAACATATAAAAAAGGGATAAAAAATGGCATCAGGCAATCCTTCTATCGATAAGGTATTTAGTTTCATAAAAACAAATAAAATTCAATTCGTGGATTTTAAATTCATGGATTTTCCGGGACAGTGGCAGCATTTTACAGTTCCTGTTTCTCAATTTTCTGTTGATTCATTCGAGAATGGATATGGATTCGATGGATCATCATTACGCGGTTGGAAAAGAATTAATGAGAGTGATATGTTAATTATTCCAGACCCAGAAACAATGTTTTTCGATCCTTTTATTGCTGCTCCAACACTAAGTTTAATATGCGATGTATTTGAACCGGCTACAAGAGAGAAATATTCACGCTGCCCTCGTAACATTGCCCAAAAAGCCGATGCATTTTTGAAATCTACCGGACTTGCCGATATGGCTTACTTCGGTCCCGAAGCAGAATTTTTTATTTTTGATGACGTTCAATTTGATTCATCTCCAAATTCTGCTTTCTATCATTTGGATTCGATAGAGGGTAAATGGAATTCGGGTAGAGACGAAGGTCCGAACCTTGGATATAAACCTCGATATAAAGAAGGTTACTTCCCTGTCCCTCCCACTGATTCATTAATGGATTTAAGAAATGAGATGGTTCTTAATCTTCAGAACGTTGGTATCGAAGTGGAAGCACAGCATCATGAAGTAGCGAGCGGCGGGCAATGCGAAATCGATCTTAAATTTCAGCCATTATTAAAGGCAGCCGATCAGCTTTTGATGTTCAAGTATATTGTAAAAAATACAGCTAAGATGAATAATAAGACTGTTACTTACATGCCAAAGCCAATCTTCGGCGATAACGGCAGCGGAATGCATGTCCATTCAAGTCTATGGAAAAAAGGAAAACCACTTTTTGCAGGCGGAGGTTATGCAGGACTAAGTGAAATGGCTCTTTATTTTATCGGCGGTCTTTTAGCTCATGCTCCTTCTTTATTAGCATTTACAAATCCTACGACTAATTCTTACAAACGATTAGTCCCCGGTTATGAAGCACCTGTCAATTTAGCTTATTCACAAAGAAATAGAAGTGCTTCGATAAGAATCCCGATGTATTCAAATAGTCCTAAATCAAAGAGAGTGGAATTTAGATGTCCTGATCCTTCGGCTAATCCGTATTTAGCATTCTCGGCAATTTTAATGGCGGGTATCGATGGTATAGTAAATAGAATTGAACCGGGAGAACCATTAGATAAAGATATTTATGATATGTCACCAGAGGATTTGAAGGACGTTCCTTCCACACCTGAATCCTTAGGTGCTGCACTAAAAGCACTTGCAGATGATCATGAATATTTATTGAAGGGCGATGTATTCACCGAGGATGTAATTCATACATGGATAAATTATAAGATAGAAAAAGAGATTAAACCGATGGCACTTCGCCCTACTCCGCACGAGTTTGAACTCTATTATGATGTATAGAGAATAATATTTATGGTTGCCCGATTGGTGATTATTATGTTTGAATCTTAATCGCCTTATAAGAAAATATATTGTTTATAATTTTCAAATAAAGAGAAGTAAGTTTTTGATTTGTTGTTTCGTGTGCAGTTCCTAACACCCGTCTCTACCAAAGAGGCGGGTTTTTTTA
>CALDDL010000027.1 GCA_937936675.1 uncultured bacterium | reverse complement strand
ACGTATGAATAATTTTAGAGATAATCGTGGCGACCGTATGGGCGGCGGCAGAAGAGGACGATAATATTACCATAGGTAGCCTTCAATGGATTTGGCGCAGGCGGGGCAGTATCCATTGCCTTTTATATCCACTTCCTCGATTCCGTTGGATGAATGCATTACGCAATCCCAATCAAGGCAGTGCCTCAATCCGTAATTATGTCCAAGTTCATGAAGGGCTTCTTTTATGGTGCGTTCAAGCAGTAATTGATCGTTAGATATTCCCGAATAAAACTCTTCATGAAGTCGGCATACGGAAACAATAGAGTGCTTGCCATTTAGCTGAGCTTCGCCAAAAATAAAAGTCAATGCCGGAACAAATAGATCGACATCAGTAAGCAAAAGTACTTTTCCATCAATATTATCGGTGAGATTAATTACTTCGGCTAGTATTTGTGTCGAATAATATTGCTTTCTTTCGATAGAAAAAAAATCATCTATATTGACCTTTAGATCATTGAGATGAATTTTACAAGAAAATCTTTTAGAAAATTCCGCAACAAGATTTTGCAACAATAGTTGGTTGTAAAATTTAAGCGGTGTAAGATAAATATCCATTAATACTCATCTTTACGAAGATCATATTTACTTATTTTATTATATAAAGTAGCTCTATCGATTCCCAGAATCTGTGCAGCTTTTGAAATATTCCAACTAGATTCATTTAGTACTTTTTGAATATATTTCTTCTCCATAGCGGCGAGGCTATTATCGCCTTCGCCCAATTCAAAAATATTCTTAGATACATGGAATGGGAGGTCATCTACTTCAATAGTATCGGTCTTCCCTACTACCATTGCCCTTTCAACTGCATTCTCCAATTCTCTTACGTTTCCACGCCAGTCATATTCTAATAAAAAATCCATCGCTTCTTTAGAAACTTTTTTCTTCTTCTTATTCATTACGGTAGAAAACTTACCAATAAAGAAATCGACCAAAAGAGGGATATCATTTCTTCTTTCGCGAAGCGGAGGGATAACAATAGTAAATACATTCAATCGGTAATAAAGGTCTTCTCTAAATTTTCCTTCTTTAACTAATTCTTCGAGAGGCTCGTTTGTAGCGGTAATTATTCTGAAATCACTTTTAATTAAATCGTTCCCGCCCACTCTATTAAACTGTTTCGATTCAAGTACACGTAATAATTCAATCTGCATCCTAAGGGAAATAGAGCCGATTTCATCTAAGAAAATTGTGCCTCCGTCTGCCATTTCGAACTTACCTTTACGTTTGAATTGAGCACCGGTGAAAGAACCTTTTTCATGACCGAATAATTCGCTCTCTAAAAGAGACTCGGCGAGTGCACCGCAATTCACCGTAATAATCGGAGAATATTTTCTATTGCTATTGATGTGGATTGCTTTGGCAATTAATTCTTTTCCCGTGCCGCTTTCCCCTCGAATCAAAACCGTTGTATCAGTCTTTGCAACCGAATGAACCAACTCATAAATTTTCTTCATCTGAAAACTTTCGCCGATCAGATTATCGGGCTTTATCACTTCATCGAGATTTTCTTTCAGGAGTGCATTCTCTATCTTTAAAGATTTTTGCTGAAGTGCGTTTTTAACAAGATGAGCAAGTTCATCGGGATCAACTGGTTTTGTTACATAATCATAAGCCCCGTTTTTCAATGCAGTGATAGCAGTCGGGACAGAAGAATATGCAGTAATTAATA
>CALDDL010000026.1 GCA_937936675.1 uncultured bacterium | reverse complement strand
AGTATCTTTATCGAGAACTACCGGATAGCCGGATAAATTTGGTAATTGTGCAGGTTGATGTTGCGGGTTTTCTTGCCCTTTTAGAGAAGTAATTAATAAAAAAGAAATTATAGAAAATTTAAGAAAACTTAAGAATTTGTTATGCATTTATAATCTCCTTAGAATGAGATTAATTTAAGAAATTTTTTATTTAATGGGTATATAATTATATCCTCAGAGTTCGATTTTAGTGCATATTTATAATATTTTTAACTTATAAATAACATTTTTCTTATCTCGAGGGTAAAATGAAAAACATATACTATCTAATATTAATTGCCATCTTATTCGTAGGATGTTCAACGCAAAAAGAAACTCTCTCTTCAAACGGAGAATTTTTTACTGAAGGAAAGAAAGTAACAGTATATACTACTGCTGAAGGAACTGAACTAAGACTTAGCCGAACCGATGAACTTACATTTAAAGACGGAGAACAACCAATCGAAACTGAAATATCTGTATTCGTGAATCCGAATAAAAGATTTCAAGAATTTCTTGGTATCGGAGGTGCTATAACAGACGCATCGGCTGAAGTTTTCGCAATTCTTTCACCTGATAAGCAGCAGGAATTATTAACAGCTTATTATGATAAAGATAAAGGAATTGGTTATAGCCTTGCACGCACTAATATTCATAGTTGTGATTTTAGCAGCGGCAGCTATACCTATATCGTGGAAGGGGATAAGGAATTAAATTCATTCTCTATAGATCACGATAGAAGATTCAGGATACCATTAATAAAGAAAGCAATCGAAAAGGCAGACGGCTCATTGTTATTATTTGCAAGTCCATGGAGCCCTCCGGCATTTATGAAAACAAATAAAGATATGCTTCATGGTGGGAAACTTTTACCTGAATACTATAATTCATGGGCAAATTATTTTACAAAATTTATTAAAGCTTATGAAACCGAAAATATACCTATCTGGGGAATTACTGTACAGAACGAACCGATGGCTACGCAGACTTGGGAATCCTGTATTTTTACTGCCGAAGAAGAAAGAGATTTTCTTAAAAATTATTTAGGTCCGGTTATGGAAAAAGAAAAACTAGGTGATAAGAAAATATTAGTTTGGGATCATAATAGAGACCTTATTACTCAAAGAGCTAATACCATTTTCGATGATCCCGATGCTGCAAAATATGCTTGGGGTACTGCTTTCCATTGGTATGAAGATTGGACAGGTGCACCACAAAAATATGATAACATCGCTTTTGTACGAGAAAGTTATCCAGATAAAAAATTGTTTTTTACCGAGGGATGTGCAATGAGTTTTGATCCAACAAAATACCAATTCTGGGGAAACGGAGAACGATATGGGCTTTCAATGATAAATGATTTTAATAATGGAACTGTTGCTTGGACTGATTGGAATATTTTATTGGATGATAAAGGCGGTCCTAATCATGTCCAAAATTTCTGTTTCGCACCAGTTCATGCAGATGGTAATGGGAATTTAATTTATACTCCGTCTTATTATTATATAGGGCATTTCTCTAAGTTTATTCGTCCAAATGCAAGGAGAGTGAGTACTTCCACAAGTAGAGCCACTCTTTCGGCTACTTCATTCTTAAATGAAAATGGTAAAATGGTTACTGTAGTTATGAATCAAACCGATAAAGAAATTAATTATCGATTATATGTGGAAATGCAAATAGTAAATATTAATATTCCTGCTCACGCTATACAAAGTATTATCTACTAGGGAAATTAAAAGAGGGAATAAATTATAATAAAAATTTATTCCCTCCTCATAATTTTAAATATTTCTATTTATTTGGAATTAATCTCAAATGAGAATGTACTCCCTTTACCAACTTCGCTTTCGATAAATATTTCGCCTGAATGAATCTCCGCAAATTCTTTACATATCTTTAATCCGAGTCCCGTTCCTCTTTCATTGCTCGTCCCGAGTGTAGTAAGATTAGAATTTGTTCTTAATAGTTCCTCAATTACTTCAGGACTCATACCTTTACCGTAATCTTTTACTGAAAATCTGATCTTATCTGAGTACTTTGTAACAAACATTCTTACATCACTATTAGGGTAAGAAAACTTTATTGCATTATTTACAAAGTTACCAATAACAGTTTCAACTATTAACTTATCTGCACTTATTTCTGTTGATTCGTCCACTTCCACTTTCAAAATTATATTCTTTTTCTTTGCAGTAAGACTATATGATTTACAGATTGAATCAAAAAGAGTTTTTACATTTAAATTTTTCTTAGTTACTCCAATTTCCCCTTTCTGAGTTCGAGCCCATGTAAGCAAGTCCATCAATAGTTTTTGAATATCAATAGATGCTTCATGAAGTCCATTTATAATTTCTTTTCGCTCTGCATCCGTAAGATCATCATAATCGGTTTTTAGAAATTCAGCAAAATTAGAAACTGCACCAAATGGATTTTTAAGATCATGAGCAACGATAGAAAAGAATTTATCTTTAGATGAATTTAACTCAGTCAAATATAGATTTGCTTTTTTCTGTGTTTTGAATCTCATCACTAATAATATAATTGAACCAAGTACTAAAAGTGAAATTAAAATAGCATAATTCCTTGTGCTTTTTTCAAATTCAATATCTTTTTTCAGAAGTATATTTTCTCTGTCTTTTCGTTCAGTAATAAAAGCTGTCTGAAGGTCAGCTATCTTATTTTTATTTTCCTGCCCATAAATTTTTTCTTTTAATTCTTCAAACATCTTTTGATAATCATAAGCTAATTTATAATTACCTTTTGATACAGCTAATTTGGTTTGATATTCATAAGAGATCAGAAGTTGATCGAGATGCCCCGTATTTCGAGATTCATACTCTGCCTTATTTAAATATTCTTCTGCTTGTGCTAAAAGATTCGATTCAATATATATTTTACCAATTATGTTATAAGAGGAAATTTCACCATATTTGTTCTGAATTTTTTTATCCAAGTCTAAAGCCTTAAATCTATATTCAAGTGCCTTCTCCCTTTTGCCTTGTGCATAGAATACATCACTAATGCCCGCAAGAGCCCAACTTTTTCCTTTTAAATAATCTGATTTTTCACTAAGATCAATTGCTTTGTAAAAAGTCATTAATGCTTTTTCTTCTAATCTTTGATCTACATATACAGATGCAATATTTATTAATGATTTAGCAAGACCACGAATATCGTTTCTTTCCGACCTAATTTTTGATGAACGTTCAAAATAATCAAGTGCTTTATCATAATCCTGTTGATTCCTATAAATTTCTCCTATATCATTAAGTACATAAGCCATACCTCGTTTATCATTTTCCTTTTCAAAAATATCGTAAGCCTCCATCATCTTTTCTAATGCAGTCGAATAGAGTGCATTCTTATAATAGTAATCTCCAATATTATTCAATGAATATGCTATTTGATTATATTTCTTTGATTTTTTTGCCACTTCGAGTGCCATTTGATAATAATAGTATGCCGAATCTAGATTCCCAATGTTGCCATAAATAACACCTAGATAATTTAATACTTCCGACTTATGCATAAAGTAAGAAATTTTTTCCATTTTATTTAATGCTAAGAGTCCATATCTAATAGAAGTCCGAGGCGTTATGCTTCTATAATTCCAGCATAAAATGGATAGGGAATCTATTTGTTCTTTTTCATCCAGTTTCTGTAGTGAATTGATAACACTATCAGGATTCAATTGAGCAAAAAGCGTAAAAGTAGTTAATAATATTATTATAAAAGTCTTCATTTCTACCTTGTACTTTGGAATTGACTAATCAATATACTAATTATCGATAATTTTGGATATATTTAAAGAGTTCACAAAGAATATAATTATTTTTATCAAGCAATCGATTGCAGCGGGAACAATATTATAATGAAGCAATTCATTAAGCACAAAATTTTTTTAAGGACATCTTTACTTTTTCTTATTTATTCATCTTTATTAAATGCTCAATATAATTCCACTAATTTTGTTCGATATAATATTAATAATGGATTATCTAATAATTCTATTAATTGTATCCTTCAGACAAGTGATAATTTTTTATGGGTGGCAACTAAGGATGGACTAAATCGATTTGACGGGCAGTTCTTCAAGATATTTAAGTTTGACGCCTCTGATTCTCTTTCATTACCCGAAAATTATGTGATGTCCCTACTTGAAAGCAGTGACTCAACTTTTTATATAGGAACTTGGGGAAGAGGTTTATGCATCTTCGATCCTAAAAAAGAATCTTTCAAAAGTATTGATCCTATTGGTTCTGAAAATAACTATATACAAGCTCTCTTTGAAGATAGCAAAAATAATATTTGGTACGGAACAACAACCAAAGGATTATCTAAATTTGAACCTAAAACCGGTAAGATTACTACATATAGTAAATCGCTAAATTCATTCCCAAGCAATAATATTACATATCTTTTAGAGGATAAAAATAATATTCTGTGGGTTGGAACTTGGGATAATGGATTGGTAGAATTTAATCCTAAAACCGAAAAAGTTGTTAATTATTATATTCACAACAACCAAGATGAAACATCCATATCGGATAATGGCGTGTGGTATCTTTATACGGATGCTGATGAGTACATTCTCCTGAGTACTTTTAAGGGTGTTGATAAATTTGATTTTAAAACTAAAAAAAGTACCCGTCTAACCGAAGAACTACCTGAATTAAATAGTATAAAAAATTCTACCATTCGATTAGCATTCAAAGATAAAAAAGATCGGCTTTGGATTGGAACTTATGACTATGTCGGATTATTTCTTATAGAAGAAACTCACTCAGAGCAAAGATATTTATATTTCAGAAATGAAGAAGATGATATTAATTCACTTTCTTCTAGTAGAATCAGATGGGTTTATAAAGACAGGAAAGGGAATTTTTGGGTGGGCACCGAAGATGGTTTAAATAAACTTCCATTTAAAAATAATTTCATTCAATATCGGCATCTCCCAATTAGAAAAACAAGCATCAATGGGAGAGTGGTAAGTTCAATTTTTCAAGGGAAGGATGGTACTCTATGGGTTGGTTACGGAGGTTCCGGTTTTGATAAGATTGATCTTGCATCAAACAATAAAATCCACTACCTGAATAATAGTTCTAATAATAGTCTTAGCAATAATGATGTAATAACAATTTATGAAGATCGTTTTGGTATAGTGTGGATTGGAACAATGGATGGTGGTTTAAATAGGTTTGATAAAAGATCCAATAGATTCACCCGATATCTATATGATAAAAACAAAAAATTTGGAATCGCTTCAAATTGGGTTCAACAAGTTTTAGAAACTAAAAAAGGAGAATTACTAGTCGGAACGAATGAAGGTCTCCAAATATTTGACAGAGGTAAAGAATTATTTTACGCTTTCGCCCCTTCGCTATCAGATTCCTTTGTTATTATGCCTCAATATGTTTCGGTTAATTCATTATTCGAGGATAGTGAAGGTAATCTATGGATTGGGACTTGGCTAGATGGACTATTTAGATTTAATCCAAAAACAAAAAGATACTCTCATTTTTCCCCGGATATTAAAAATAATTATTCAGTTAGTTCCAGTAAAATAACTGCCATTAATGAAGATCATTTAGGAAATATTTGGATTGCTACACATAGCGGAGGAGTAAATAAATATGATAAAGAAAAAAACAAATTTTATCACTTTACTACCAAAAATGGACTCCCGAACGATGTAACATTTGGTATTCAAGAAGATCAAAAAGGATTTATTTGGATTAGCACGATGAAAGGACTCGCACGCTTTAATCCTGTAACAGAAAATTTTAGAGTATTTGATGTAAATGATGGATTAATTGATGATCAATTTAATTGGAGAGCAAGTTTTGTTGGTAATGATGGTAGTTTCTATTTCGGCGGAATTAATGGATTTATTAAATTTCTGCCTGATGAAATTAAGTTTGATTCAATTCCTCCGCCAATTGCCTTTACTTCATTCAAAATTTTCAATAGGGAAGTTTCATTGCCTCAATCTCTAAACGCAACCAAAAAAATTGAACTTAATTATGATCAAAACTTTTTCTCGTTTGAGTTTAGTGCTTTAGACCTTGAGCCAAATTATAAACACAGTTTTAAATTTATGCTAGAAGGCATTGATCCTGATTGGGTGGATGCCAATGGAAGACCTGAAGCTTTTTATACAGATATTAAACCGGGAGAATATAAATTCTTAGTAAAAGCAGCAAATGCCGATAACATCTGGAGTAATCCAATTTCAATGGCTATTGTCATTTATCCCGCATGGTGGAATACTTGGTGGTTCCGTTCTATTTTATTTATTGTAGTTGCTTTGATTGCCTATATAATTTACCGTGCACACCTAAAACAACTTTTGGAGATCGAAAGAATTCGCTTAAGTATTGCTAGCGATCTTCATGATGAAATTGGTAGTAACCTTAGCAGTATTAGTGTGGATAGTCAACTTTTAATAGGTAGCAATACTCTTAATGAAAATGAAAAGGAGCTATCGCAATTTATTAGTCAGACCGCAAAAGAAACTATCGAAGCAATGCGTGATATTATCTGGTTTATTAATCCTAGAAGAGATTTTAATATTAGTACAATTTTTAAAATGAAAGATACCGCTTCTAAACTCTTGGCAGGAATTAGTTGGAAGTTTCAAATAGATGGTGAGATTAAAATAGATTCTTATAACCTAGAAGTAAAACGTAATATTTTTCTTATTTATAAAGAAGCTCTTAATAATGTTGTCAGGCATTCTTCCGCCAAAAACTGCGATATTATTGTTAAAGGCATTCATTCAACATTTTATATGATTATTAAAGACGATGGCATTGGTTTTAAAAATGAATCGATTATAGAAAATAATGGATTAAAAAATATGAGAAGACGTGCCGAAAAAATTGGAGCATTCCTAAAAATTGATTCCAAGAAAGATTCCGGTACAGAGATAATTTTTACTTATGAAAACAAGAAAAAATATTTTCAAAAATAAAAATACCACGAATGCGCTATGGATATAAGAATATAATTGATGTAGTTTGATTAAGAGGTTATGAAAATGATAAAAAACAGTGAATTAGAAAAAGAAAATTTTAATATATGGCTTATAGAAGATAATTTACATTTCAGAAGAACAATTAATGGATTAATTAATCAGACTCCGGGAATGAAATGTTCTAATGCTTTTGAAACTTGTGAAGAAGCAATTTCTTTAATGGAAACTGAATTCCCACCTCAAGTAATCCTTCTTGATATAGGACTGCCTGGAATGACGGGTATTGAAGGAATTGAAAAATTTAAAAAGATATCTCCTTCTACTCATATTTTAATCTTAACTATATATGATGATAATGAAAAAGTTTTTGATGCTTTATGCGCAGGAGCTTCAGGTTATCTTTTAAAAGATTCATCACCCGATAAAATAATTGGTGCCATTGAAGAAGTGCTTTCAGGCGGAGCACCTATGAGTATGCAAATTGCTCATAAAGTATTAGAGATTTTTAGCAATCTTAAACCAAAGAAAAATGATTACGGATTAACCGACAGAGAAAGCGAAATCCTAAAACTCATGGTAACCGGTTTAACTAAGCAGCAGATCGCCGATCAGCTCTTTCTTAGTTTCCATACCGTTAATACTCATCTAAAAAATATTTACGTTAAGCTGCACGTCAATACTAAGTCCGGTGCTATTACAAAAGCATTCAAAGAAAATCTGATCTAGTTTAACCACATTTTTAATATACCACGAACGTGCGATTGTCATCTTGACTTACTAAAACTATCTTATAACTAGAAAAATACTTTAATGTTATTCTCCTTAATAAAATATTTCTTAAGTATTTGTTTTAATCATATTATTTGAATGGAGGCAGTATGAAAAAAATAAGACAATCGTTCTTATTAATTCTTTCCCTACTATTATTTCCCGGTTTAATTAGCAATGCACAAGTGAAGAATATAGCACATCGCGGAGGCGCTGCACTAGCCCCCGAGAACACTTTGGCAGCTTTTAGAAATGCGATCGCAGTTAATGCAGATTTTTTTGAATTAGACGTTCAAATGTCAAAAGACGATTCGCTTGTTATTATGCATGATGATACAATTAATAGAACTACTACCGGAGCGGGAAACGTTAGCGTTCTTACATTTGCGCAGTTAAGAGCTTATGATGCGGGTGTAAAATTTAATGAAAGCTTTAAAGGCGAACCGATTCCTACTCTTTATGAAGCTTTAACGCTTGCTAAAAATAGCAGTAATAAAATTGGTGTTGTTGTTGAAATAAAAACTCCTAATCCTAAAGTTGTTCCTTTAGTCGTAAAAATGATTCAGGATTTAAAAATGCAGGATCAAGTATTGCTTTCAAGTTTTAATTTTACACAAATCCAGGAAGCTAATACAATTGATGCTACCATCCCTATTCAAGTATTTGTAGGGTCTAATTCTAATTCTATGGTGGATCAACTTGCTGCACTTGGTAGTAAAAATTGGATAGGTAGCAGTGCCTCTCCATCGAAGACCTTTTTAGAATATGCGCATTCCAAAAATGTTAAATTTAATATGTGGACTGTTAATAGCTCTTCTTTAATGAAAACTTTAATTGATCTTGGAGTTGATGGTATTACAACCGATAATCCACTTACCTTCATTCTTGCCGCTGATACAACTCCTCCTTCAGATGTAAATCTTATTTCTGCAGACGTAGTAGAAACAAAAATTACTTTGAAATGGGAGGCTGCAACCGATACACAGAGTGGAATTATTGGTTATGAAATATATCGCGATACAACCTCAGCACCTGTAACTTTATATGCGGCTACCGGTAATGTAACCGAATATACTGACCAAACTAATACAGAACTAAAAACATATTATTATAGAGTAAAAGCAAAAAATGGAATTAATTCATTGAGTGCAAATTTTAGTAATGAACTTTCTGCTAAAACCTCTAATGACAAAACAAAACCTTTAGTAAGTTTTGTTACATCTAACGGTCTAAATACTCAAGTCATTGTTGATTTTAATGAATTGGTAGATTCTACTACGGCAGTAAACATTGCTAATTATTCAATTAATAAAGGCGTTACAATATCAGAAGCAAAATTAGCTCTTAATAGAAAATCTGTTTTTCTTACAACTTCTGAATTGATGGAATCATCATATACTCTTATAGTAAAAGGAGTCAAAGATAGAGCAATAACTCCGAATACAATTGCAACAGCAACATTAATTTTTATACATAAAGGTCTTCCTTCAAGTACAGTAGCTTTTTACAGTTTAGATTCGGCTACAGATAGTACTTTAGTGGATGGTTCACCTAATCATAATAATGGAACATTGAAAAATGGTGTAGGATTCGGTGAAGGCATACTAGGCAATGCTATGGTTTTTGATGGTGAAGATGATCATGTTGTTTTTACACCTTCTACATCATTTGATCTTGGTGGTAATGAAGTAACTATTTCTGTTTGGGCTAAATTGAATTATTTGCCCGCAGATTTACCGGGTAACTATGGGCCATTGTTCGATTCAGAAACTGATAATTATGTTCTTTATGCTGATAAAGGAAACAATGAATTAAGATTTAAAGTAGCTACAAGTGTTTCCGCCGAAAGACCCGGTATCCCTGCTAAGGATTTAGTTACTAACGAATGGATTCATATAGTAGGTGTCTATGATGGCTCTAAAGCACTTATTTACATGAATGGTGTATTAAAAGATTTTCATAATCTTACAGGAATTGTAAAACCCGGACAGCAGGCTTATTTAGGAAGAAGCTCGAATACCGGTGCAAGTTATTTCAAAGGTAGCATGGATAATGTGCTTATCCTTAATAAAGCATTACAGCCATGGGAAGTTGCTAATTTATACAATACAACAAAATCAACCCCCGTTAACCCCGCCCCGGGCGATGTTGTCTTAAATTCTGTTGTTCCATCAGGTAATTCAATCAAACTTACTTGGGATAAAGCAATTAATTATGAAAGCAAAATGATGGGATATCAAATATTCAGAGATACCAAAACTAATCCGGAAATTCTATACGCTACTGTTAGTGATACAACTGAATTTACCGATCTTGGTACAACTGAATCCACTACATACTACTATCGTATAAAAGCAAAAAATGCACTTGGTCTTTTAAGTGCTAATTTCAGCAATGAAATTTCTGCTAAATCAGGGGTTGATAAAACTAAACCTGAACTTCTTTATGTAACCTCGGTTTCTGATCCGATAAAAGTAGTCGTTGAATTTAGCGAAGCGTTGGATAAAACATCGGCTGAATTAAAATCAAATTATATTTTAGATAATGGTGCTTCAGTTCTTGAAGCTAAACTTTCTCTTAATGAAAAATCTGTTATTCTAAAAACAACATCATTAGAAGCAAAAAGATATACATTGATAGTATCAAACATAAAAGATAAAGCTGCATCTGCTAATATGATGAGTCGCGATAGTGTTAAGTTTGATCACAAAGCGTTAGCAGAAAAAACCGTTGCTTACTATCCATTGGATGATATTCAAAACGATTCTACGATAGTTGATTTATCCGGTAATGTAAATAATGGTTTCTTACAAAATGGTACAATGCTTTCAGAAGGCATTTTAGGCAATGGCTTAAAGTTTGATGGAGTTGATGATTTTGTTCAGTTAAATCCTTCTACATCATTTGATATCGATGGGGGTTTCGTATCTGTTTCTGTATGGGCGAAACTTGATTATCTCCCAACCGAAATGACTCAAGCTTATGGTCCGCTTTTTGATTCTCAAGGTGATGAATTTGTAATTTATGCGGATAAAGGTAATAAAGAATTAAGATTCAAAGCTACATCAACTGCCGGCGCAGCTCGCCCCGGAATTCCGCAAGCCGATTTAGTTACCGGGCAATGGATCAATGTCATTGGTGTTTTTGATGGTGTTAATGCTTCTGTTTATCTTAATGGTGTTAAAAAAGGAACGCTTCCTTTAGCCGGTACTGTCAAAACCGGTATTTTACCTATGCTTGGTAAAAGCGGAACAACCGGCACGGTTTCTTATTTCTCCGGTAGTATGGATAATATTCAAATATTTAATAAAGCTCTTTCGCAGGATGAAATTAATGATATCTATAATAGCATTAGAATTCCAGCGATTAAGAATCCAACTAGTGTCGATGAGCTTACTGACGGTACGATTCCGAATGTTTATTCATTATCACAAAATTATCCAAATCCTTTTAATCCAACCACTACAATAAAATACCAAATTCCAAAAGAAGGTATGGTACAATTAAAAGTATATGATATACTAGGAAGAGAAGTTTCTACTTTAGTTAATGAAATTCAGACGCCCGGTAATCATAAAATTAATTTTGACGGTAAATACCTTTCGAGCGGTGTATATTTCTATCGCCTAACTTCCGGTTCATTTGTTTCAACAAAAAAATTCATTCTGATTAAGTAAGCCCTTAATTAGATTTTTTCCCAGCCCGATTGATTTTTTCAGTCGGGCTTTTTTTATATAGTATTTTGTTTCCTATTCTCATATTTATCCGTTAGTTTTGTAAAAAACAATAAATATTCTAAATGAAACTAATTCTATTTTTCATCTCTAATTTTTTAGTTTTTGTTCAGCTTATAACTGCCCAAAATGCTACTGAGTTATCTATCCCAACGAAAATAAATTTAAAATCAGAGTTTAGTAAAACGCTAATTGAATTATCGGATAGAATTATTGCGAATCAAATAATTGACGCGCATGATGAAAATTATGGTGCAATAGAATGTCCACAATGCAATGTTTTACATACACGAGCCGCAGAAAGTGTATATCCTCTCATTATTTCATACCAAATAACTGGAGATAAAAAATACTTAAATGCTTCTATAATTTTGGCTGATTGGTTATTTAATCAGCAAGAAGAAAATGGAAGTTGGAAAGAAACCCCGGAGGAATGGACTGGTACAACAACTGATCAAATTTTAATGCTGGCACTTACTTACCCTCAGATTCAAAAATATTTAAGTTCCATCAAAAAAGAAATATGGGAAAATTCGATCCATAAAGGTGCAGATTATCTTTATAGAATTATGACACCTGAATTTGCGAGTATAAATTATTGTGCAACGACCAGTGCTACTCTTGCAACAACTTATAAAATTATCCCTGATTCAAATTACTTAATTAAAGCTAAAGATTTAGCTCATAGAATTATTTCTAAAATGGATCAAGACCTATTTATTCAAGGCGAAGGGGGAAGAGAACATAACAATAAATATGGAGTTGATCTTGGCTATAATTTAGAAATGTCCTTATGGGGTTTGGGATTATATGCAGAATTAACTCATGATAACTTTGTTAAAGAAAAAGTTATGATGAGTATAAATAATCATCTTTATTTTATTTACCCTGATGGTATGTTGGATAATTCATGGGGAATCAGAAGTAATAAATGGACAATCTATGGCGGGGCTACTTCCGATGGGTCAATTACTTCTTTTATGCTTTATGCCGATGAATATCCTTCATTCGCTGCCGCTGCTTATAGAAATTTATTATCAATAAAAAAAAATATTATAAATGGTTATTTAACTTATGGTAATCATTATTCACTTTTATTCGATGACCCACCATGCATCTACCCCACCTTTACTAAAGCAAAAAGTATTGCTATGGGATATAAGTTTGCTAAGGATTTTGTAATAAGTTTAGAAAAAATTCCAAGTGATATAAAAAATTGGACGAAGCATTTTGAAACTCTTGATTTAGATTTAATCAGAACTAAAAATTTTATGGCTACAATATCTGCTTATGGATACAAAGACTACGATAAAAGAGAAAAGAGCAAATATATGTATCGTCCTTCGGGAGGTTCGATTACTAATCTTTGGATTGATAATTATGGACTTTTACAAGCTGCCAGCAGCACCGAATACCACAGATGGGAGCCAATGAGTTTTCCTGAAATAGGAGAAAATCTTCCACTAACTCCAAGAATAGAGTATGCTGATTCAACCGGATATTTTTCTAATCTATTTGAATTCGATGCTCGGCAAAATTTATTACAATCTGAAAACGGAACATCAGTGAAAACTACTGGCGAACTTCGAGATAGAAGATGGCTTGCAGGTGGAGTTAATTATTCTTTAATTCAAAATTTTACCGATAATATTATCGAAAAGGAAATTGTTCTTACTTATCACGATTCTTATCCGGAAATAAAAATCGTAGAACCAATAATCTTTACAGAAGGAATGATCCTCGAAAAAATTGATCCAAAAAATGTTTTAATAAAAACACCAAACAAAAAATTTCTATTTACTTTAATTCTTGGCGAATTTAATATTGTATTAAATAGAAATGAAAAACTTTTCTTTGCTCCTTATCCTGCTCTAAAAGCATTGCCAATTTATATAGATATAGATAAACCGATTAATAAATATCAAACTCATATTAAATATCAAATATTAATTATGGACTAGATGCAAGGAGATTTTGGATATGATTAATAAAACATTTTTTGCTGCAGCTATTATTGTATGTTGTTTTAGCTCAATTAATTATTCTCAACTGAAAAGAACTCCACATAATGAATTAGAAAATCCGGCGATTCAAAGTATTAATAAAGAAGCACCGCATTCCACTTTCTTCAGTTATTCTAATCGTGATGAAGCAATTGCAGACATTAAAGAAGATTCCGATAATTTTCTTTCTCTTAATGGTTATTGGGATTTTAATTTCGCACTTGGATTTCAAAATAGAATTGGTAATTATTTCGAGAATAATCTCAATTTATCAAATTGGGAAAAAATAGAAGTCCCTTCTAATATGGAAATTCAAGGTTATGGCGTCCCTATATATTTAAATCATCCTTATGAATGGGCTCCGGATCGTTCACAAAAACCTCCTTTTATTGATATGGATAAAAATTCATTCGGTTATTATCGTAAAGAATTTGAACTTCCGAAGGACTGGAATTCAAAGATGATATTTATTCATTTTGGTGCAATTAAATCCGCAGGATATCTTTATATTAATGGCAAGTACGTCGGTCTTACAAAAGATGGAAAAACACCCGCGGAATTTAATATCACAAAATATCTTAAAGCTGGAAAAAATCTTATAGCACTCGAAGTTATAAGATGGACTGACGGAAGCTATCTTGAATGCCAAGATTTCTGGCGGCTAAGCGGAATCCCGCGTGAAGTTTACATTTATTGCCAACCTCAGACTCGCATTAAAGATTTCTTTGCAAAAGCAAATCTTGATGATGATTATACTAACGGAATTTTTAATCTCGATATAGAACTTAAGAGCCATTCAGAAAAAAAATTATCTTGTAATGTAACAATAGAATTGATTGACGAAAACGGATTAATTGTATTCTCGGAATCAAAATCCTCGGATAAATTTGGTAAAGGAAGAAATGTAAATATTACTTTTCAAAAAAAGATTAATAATGTAAAAAAGTGGTCTGCAGAATCGCCGAATCTTTATTCTCTAATTATTTCTACTAAAGATGAAAATGGCACCCAGCTCGAATTTACATCAGCCAAAATCGGTTTTAGGAGAGTAGAGATTAAGAACGGACTCCTTTTAGTAAATGGAAAAAGAATTTTGATTAAAGGAGTTAACTTACATGAGTTCAATTCATTAACAGGGCAGTATGTAGATAGAGAATTAATGCTCAAAGATATTGAGCAAATGAAGAAACTCAATATAAATGCAGTTCGCACTTCTCATTATCCACAACCCGAGGAGTGGTATAAACTATGCGATAAATATGGATTATATCTTGTTGCCGAAGCAAATATAGAATCTCATGGTAGTGGATATAATTTAAAAGTCGGCGGAACTCTTGGAAATAATCCTGAATGGCTTGATGCACATCTAACTCGAACAAGAAATTCTGTTGAAAGAGATAAGAATCATCCAAGCGTTATTATCTGGTCTCTTGGCAATGAAGCCGGTAACGGATATAATTTCTATAATACTTACAAATGGATAAAAGAGCGTGATAACACCCGACCGGTTCAATATGAGCGTGCTCTGCTTGAATGGAACACTGATATATATTGCCCTATGTATGACCAGATATGGGATATGGAAAAGTATGCGATAAATAATCACGACCGACCATTGATTTTATGTGAATACGCTCATGCAATGGGCAATAGTATTGGTAATCTTAAAGATTATTGGGAAACGATTGACAAATACCCAAACCTTCAAGGAGGTTTTATTTGGGATTGGGTTGATCAAGGATTATTGAAGAAAGATTCTTCCGGCGAGTATTGGGCTTATGGCGGAGATTACGGACCTAAGGGTACTCCTTCAGACGGCAATTTCCTTATTAATGGTGTCGTTTTCCCTGATCGTTCTTTTAAGCCGCACAGTATGGAAGTAAAAAAAGTTTATCAAAATATTGCATTCGCACCTATTAATTTAAAAGAAGGAATAATTGAAATATCTAACAAATTCAGATTCACGAACTTAGAAAAATATCAATTTGCTTGGTCTGTTCAGGAAGATGAAAAAATAATTAAAAACGGTTCGATCGAGAATATTACTATTGCACCTGAAGAAAAGGAGAAAATCAAAATTGATTTTGGAAATATCTCCTTCACTTCCGGGGAAGAATATTTTCTTAATCTTTCTGCAAAATTAAAATCAGAAGAACCATTTCTTCCAAAAGGATGGGAGATTGCTTATGAACAACTTCAATTCCCTGTAGAAGAGAATTTCTCTGCTTCGGAAATAAAGAATGAAATAAATTTACCGTCATATAATCAAATTACAATTTTGGATAAAGATAATATTGAGCTAAGAAGTAATGATTTTTCTATCATGTTTGATAAACTCTCGGGAATTATGACTTCATATAATTATAAAGGTGAAGAAATTATAAAAGATTCTAAAGGATTGCGTCCCACTTTTTGGAGGGCACCTACAGATAATGATTATGGCTGGAATATGCCCACTAAATGTATTGAATATAAAACTGTCTCTGATAATGATTTAATAGCTGATAAGATTGTATATAATAAAAATGAAAACGGTTCGATAAATATAGTTGTCAATTATAAGTTCCATAAAATACATACTTCATGGCAGGTTAATTATACTGTATATGAAAACGGTATTATTTATTTAGCTAATGATATAAAAATGGAAGATCCAAATAATTTAATTGTGCCTAGGATTGGAATGAAAATGCTTCTTCCTTCTGAGTTTGATAATCTTGAGTATTTCGGCAGAGGACCATGGGAAAATTATTGGGATAGAAATTCTGCCTCAATGGTTGGTAAATATTATTCAAATATTGGCGAGCAATATACTCCTTATATTCGTCCTCAAGAAAACGGACATAAAACTGATGTACGCTGGTTATCTCTATTTAATAATGATCGGCATGGATTAATTATAGCTGCCGATTCATTAATAGAATTTAATGCACTGAATAATTTAGTGGAAGATTTTGATGCCGGTCCTAATAAAGATAAGAATCTCAAACATACGACCGATATTAAAAAAAGAGATTTAATCGAGCTTCACATTGACTATAAAATGACGGGAGTGGGAGGAGATGATAGCTGGGGAGCAACTCCACATAAAGAATATTCAATTTACTCGGGGAAAAACGAGTATAAACTGAATTTTTATGTATTAATAAAATGATTTTGATTAGTCCTAAAGAAATAATGATTACGTTCGATAATAACGTTAGGACTATTATACCAATTTTCGATTAAATTAAATATTGAAACTACATTCTAAAATATCACCAAGTATCCTGAGAAAATTAGGATTTGTAATATTATTAACCACTTTTGTAATCCCGAAATATTTGCTATATGCCCAAGGAGACTATGGCGGATTAGCTAATTTTACTACCTATACTACCGAGCAAGGACTTCCTTTAAGCAGCATAGCAAGCAGTTTTAGAGACCGTTTCGGTAATTTATGGTTTGGCACTTATGGAGGAGGAGTTAGCCGTTACGATGGTAAATCCTTCACCACATTTGGAATTATTAATGGATTGCCAAGTAATGTAGTCCTTTCTATATATGAAGATTCCAAAGGCAATATGTGGTTCGGTACTAATAGAAAAGGTATTTGCAAATATGATGGAAGAACATTCACAACATATTTCGAAGTCCCGGGTTTACTCGATAATACCATTCTTAGTATCGCTGAAGATAAAGTTGGCAATATGTGGTTTGGCACTTATGGCGGTGGTGTCTCCTGCTTTGATGGAAAAAAGTTCAAAGCATATACAGTAAAAGATGGACTTGCCGATAATAATGTCCGCGCAATTCTTCAAGATAAAGATGGCTTTATGTGGTTTGGAACTATCTTGAACGGAATAAGTAGATTTGACGGGAAAAAGTTTAAGAATTTCAATAAATCCAATGGTCTTTCCGGAGATACGGTTTTTACAATTATTCAGGATAAATTAGGTAAATTATGGTTTGGCACTTTGGGTGGAGGTATTTCTGTTTATGATGGAAAGGAATTTAAATACTTTACTAATAGCAATGGTCTTGCAAGTAATAGAATTTGGTGCTCTTATATAGACCAGTCTGGGGAATTGTGGTTTGGAACTCAAGGAGGCGGAATCTCCCGTTATGATGGAAAGTCTTTTACATCATTTTCATCTCTTCAAGGACTTCCAAATGATTATATCTATACAATTACTTCTGATAAAGGGGGGCATATTTGGATGGGTACTTATGGGGCGGGAATTACCCGATACGATGGAAGAGCTTTCACTTCATACTCATCTCGGCAAGGTCTTAGAGCAGATATTATTTATAGCATTCTTGAAGATTCTAAGGGTAATATCTGGCTAGGCACTTATAATAATGGCATATCGATGTTTAAGAGTAAGAACCTCTTAAGTGGCTCACCTCTTTTTACTAAATATTTTTCAATGGAAAATGGATTAAAAGATAATAGTATTAAAAGTATTTATGAAGATTCAAAAGGTAATATCTGGTTCGGAACTATCGGCGGTGGTGTAAGTAAATATAATCCTGCTACAACCGGAGGAAAATTTATTACTTATACAACTAAAAATGGACTTACAGATAATAGAGTTAATACTATTCTGGAAGATAGAAAAGGCTATTATTGGTTCGGTACCGCTGGCGGAGGGATAAGTAGATTTGACGGGAAAGAATTTAAAAATTTCACTATCGGCGAAGGATTAGCTCATAATATTGTACTCTGCTCGCTTTTAGATAAAAAGGGGAATATTTGGTTTGGTACTTCAGGCGGCGTAAGCAAATATGACGGTCAAAAATTCACAAACTTTACGACTAAAAATGGTCTTTCACAAAATATCATTTATTCGATATTTGAAGATAATGACGGTAATATTTGGCTCGGCTCAGATGGTACCGGAATAATGAAGTATGATGGGAAGTCTTTTAGTTATTATACTACCGAGGATGGATTAAGTGATAATACTGTCGGACAAATATTGCAAGATAAAAAAGGAAGAATCTTTATAGGTACTAATTGGGGTATATCTGTTTTGACCGGCTGGAAAGGAGATAAACCAATTTTTGAAATATATAGTAAAAGAACAGGTTTCCCAATTAAAGACGTTAATGCTGGGCAGCGTGGAATGTATCTCGATAGCCAGGGTATTATTTGGATCGCCACTGGTGCCGATAATACTGCATTAATACGCTTCGATTATGAAAAAATTAAAAGAGATAAAACTCCACCAATTGTTACAATTCAAGGAGTAAAACTAAAAGATGAAGTGATTAGCTGGTATAGTCTAAAAAATAATACTGATTATGATTCTACTACAATAAGGCAACAAGAAACTATTGTATTTGGGAAAAAACTCGATTCAAATGAAATTGATGAAATGCGTGAGCATTATACTAATATCAAGTTTAATAGCATTGCCCCCATCTATCCTGTGCCGATTGATTTAATGATTCCTTATGATCATAATCAAATTACTATTGAATATGCTGCTATTGAAGTTACAAGACCTAAGCTTGTGAAATATAAATATTACCTTGAAGGATATGATAAACAGTGGAGTCCTTGGACTGATAATACAAGTGCCGTCTTCGGAAATATGAGTGAAGGCAAATATACATTCTATCTGAAAGCAAAAAGTCCAGAAGGTATATGGAGTGAAACTATTAGTTATTCTTTTACTGTAATGCCTCCTTGGTATAGATCTTTTTGGGCTTATATGGGGTATTTTATTCTCTTTGTTTTAATGCTTTATCTAGTGGTCTATATTAATTCCTTCCGATTAAAAAGAAAAAATATCGAGCTTGGACGAATGGTCGATGAAAGAACCAGAGATATTCAAGCTCAAGCACAGGAATTGAAAGAAGTTAATGCATCGAAAGATAAATTTTTTAGAATTATTGCTCATGATCTTAGAAGTCCACTTAGCGGGTTTCTTAAACTAACCGATCTTATGGCTAATCAAAGCAATAATATTTCCGTTTCAGAATATGCCGATATTAGCAACTCATTAAATAAATCAGCGGATAATCTTTATAAATTGATGAATAATCTTTTGGAATGGGCTACAATTCAACAGAGTGGGATTAAAATTAATAAAGAATCTCTAAATCTAAATGAACTAATAAACCAAAACATCGCTACCATTACCGATAGATTAACTCAAAAGAAAGTTTCGATATTAAATTCAGTAAATCCAAATTTAGAAATTTTTGCCGATGAAAAAATGATTAATACTGTTTTTAGAAATCTATTATCGAACGCCGTAAAATTTACTAAACAAGGCGATAAAATATCTATTGATGCAGAAGATAACGAGAACGAAATCCATATCATTGTTTCTGATACGGGTATCGGAATTTCGGAAGGGGAATTAATAAAGCTTTTTAAAATTGATGAGAAAGTAAGCCGCAAAGGGACTGATAACGAACCAAGTACCGGACTTGGATTAGTGCTATGCAAAGAATTTATTGATATTCATGGTGGGAATATTTGGGCTGAAAGTAAAGAATATAATTGGAGTAAATTTCATATCACAATTCCAAAAGAATAGACAATCTTATACCTTTCGTCTTATTTTATTCAAAAAAAATAAAAAAATAATTTCATTTAAATCGATTACGAATTAACTTATAGAGTTAATTAATTCGATATAGGAATTTAATGTCCGTTTCATCTAAATCGTCAAACTATTCACCGATTTTAATCGCGGTTGTCTCATTAATCGTATTTATCTTTATTATTCTTCAATACACGGAATTCAGTAATGATAAAAAAGAAAAAGATATCCGGGCTGAATTAGATGAGGTATTAATTTCAAAAAAATCCCAATTAGAAAAAGCTCTTTACTCTCGAATCTATTATACAAAAGGTGTTGCTGCCTATATTACCATTAATCCCAATATTGACGCTGTTATTTTCGATAATTTAGCACGTGAATTAATAAAGAAAGATTCTGTCATCTCAACGATGGCAATATCACCTAATTCAGTCCTTAGTGCAATATATCCAATGAAAGGACACGAATCTGCAATCGGACTTAATCTTCTTGAGCATCCTGAACGAAAACTTATAGTAGAAAAAACTATCGAAACCGGGAATACATTTATTGCCGGTCCGGTGGAATTAATTGAAGGTGGAATTGCATTCATCAGTTATACTCCTGTTTTTCTAAAGCATGGAATTGATTCAACAAGTTTTTGGGGAATGACAGATATTGTAATTTGGAAAGACAAACTTTTCAATGAAATTAAATTAACTACCAAAGATGATAAATACATATATGCATTAAAAGGAGTTGACGGAACAGGGAATAAAGGTAAAACTTTTTGGGGTGATGAAAGTATATTTTCACGCAGTCCTGTAATGGTGGATGTTTTGCTACCGACAGGTACTTGGGTATTTGCAGCAATGCCAATTGAAGGATGGGGAGATTATACAGATAATACTGAAGCAATTATTATCTTCCTCTATATTAGTGCTTTTATTATTAGCCTTCTTATCTTCTTCCTTGCAAAGGCAATGATAAAGCTTAGAAATAATGAAAAAGAATTAACTGCTCTATTTGAATCTATTCAGGATATTGTTATTCAATTAAATTCAAAAGGAGAGTATATAAAAATTGCCTCCGCTAATCAGAAATTACTTTATTTGCCTAAAGAAAAATTACTAGGCAAATCGTTATATGAAATCTTTGATAAAGAAAAAGCCGATTTCTTTATGGATGCTGTTAATAAATGTTTATCGACTAAACAGCTTGTAGAAATTGAATATCCAATGATAATTGAAGATAAAGAATATTGGTTTAATGCCAGACTTTCTTATCTATCCGAGGATTCTGTTGTGTATGTAGCTTATGATAATACACTTAAAAAACGTGCCGAAGAAAGATTAATTGAATCTGAAAAGAAGATGCAGGAATTAAATAAAACAAAAGATAAATTTTTCTCGATTATTGCTCACGATCTTAAAAACCCATTTATTACAATTATCGGGTTTTCAGATCTTCTAATTTCGGAATTTTCTGATTTCTCTGACGAAGAAAAGATTTATTATCTTCAAGAGATGAAGAAATCAGCACATCTTTCACATAACCTGCTCCAGAATTTATTACAATGGTCCCGTTCGCAAACCGGTCATTTAGAATTTAATCCCTGCTCTATCTCACTATATGGATTAGTAAGTGAAAATATTCAACTGCTTGGTAAATCAGCAGATAAAAAAGGCATTAAACTCTCTTCAAATATTCCAAATGACTTAATTGTATATGCAGATGAAGATATGCTTAATACCGTACTGCGTAATTTAATTTCTAATGCAATCAAGTTTAGCAGTAAAGATGATAAGATTAATATTGGTGCTATCGAAACAAATGACTCTATACAAATAGATATAACCGATACCGGAACGGGAATGGAGCCGAGCCGTGTAGAAAGTCTTTTCAAGTTAGATGAAACAAGATCTACTATCGGTACTGATAATGAATCGGGTACCGGTCTCGGATTAATTCTCTGTAAAGAATTTATTGAAAAACATGGTGGTAAAATTACTGTAACTAGTCAATTGGGAATTGGTACTAATTTTAGCATAACTCTCCCTAAGAAATCGTAAACCTTATTACTCTTATATAAGTAATTTTCTTTCCTAAAAAATCTTTTGTATTCATAAGTCTATAAATTGTGTTGTTGTACTGCAATCGCTCTTTATGGAATGAAGAGTATAATTAGCTCAATATTACAATGCTAATCTCTCGGAATAATAATACCTGAACTTCCTCTGAGGGATTTAATTTTGCTTCGCTTAGCTTTAGAATCCAATCTTTTCTGTTTCGAGTCGGCAGTTGGCTTGGTCGGTTTTCTTTTCTTACGGACGGCTATTCCATTCTTAATTAACTCGATAAAACGATTTATTGCATCTTCTCTATTCTTTTCTTGAGTGCGGAATCTCTGAGCTTTAAAAACTATAACTCCATCTTTTGTTAATCTTTTATCATTGATTTTAATGAGCCGTTCTTTAATTTCATCGGGAAGAGATGAATCGGAGATGCTGAAACGTAGATGAATAGCAGTGGCAACTTTATTAACGTTCTGCCCACCCTTACCTTGAGACCGGATTGCAGTCATCTCAATTTCAGTTTCGGGTATTTCGATATTTCTATTAATTTTTATCATATTGCAAATTATTCTTCATCGTCTGATAAACTTCCGTTTAATGCTTCGGGAAGAATTGCTTTGGTATCTCCTTCGCTTAAAGCTTCCACTCCGGTTAATTTTCTCTGAATTGCTCTTGTTCTTTTTCCTATTACATCATCTAATTGATTTAGTCCGGTCTGAATATTATTTTGTGCTTTTTGCATTAAACCGCCGAAATTTTCAAATTCTTTTTTTACTGCTCCCAGCACTTTCCAAACTTCGCTGCTTCTTTTCTGAATAGCCAAGGTTCTGAATCCCATCTGCAAACTATTTAATAATGCTGCAAGTGTAGATGGTCCGGTTATAATTACTTTGCAATCTCTCTGCACTTCTTCAATTAGACTTGCCTTTCGAACTACCTCAGCATAAATTCCTTCAAAAGGTAAGAACATAATTGCAAAATCAGTAGTATTAGGCGGATCGATATATTTATCACAAATATCTTTTGCCATTTTTTTGATTGCAGATTGGAGTGCCTTTTGCATTATTTCAATTTGTTCGATATCACCAACGTCATAAGCACTTTGTAAATGCTCATATACATCTGTCGGGAACTTAGCATCTATCGGAAGCCAGACGTTTGAATTTCCTTCATCTCTTCCGGGTAATTTTACGGCAAATTCTACTACTGCATTACTTCCTTCTTTTGTTTTTACGTTTGCCTGATATTGATCCGGAGCGAGTAATTGTTCCAAAAGCATATCTAGCTGCACTTCACCTATTCCTCCTCTCATCTTTACGTTGCTTAGAACTTTCTTAAGTCCACCGACATCCTGCGCTAAGGATTGCATTTCGCCAAGTCCTTTTTGTACCTCAATCAATTGCTTGCCGACTGTATCAAAACTCTGCCCTAATCGATCGCTTAAAGTTTTCTCTAGTTTTTCCTCCACCGTGATTCTTATTGATTCTAATTTTGATTCCGTGTTTTTTACTAAATCATTTTGACGGACTTCCAATTGCGCAAATTTTTCTTTTTGTAAATCATTAAAAGAATTAACACTCTTTTCGAATGATTCTTGGAAACCTCTGAATGCCGAAACTAATGCTTCGCGAATTTGTATATTATCATTTTTGGATTGCTGTAATAATTTTTCTAATTGGTCTGAGTTTTTGATAGAGAAATCTTTCAGTGTAGAGCTAAGTTCTGAACGATTATCTTTAGCAAGAGTAGCATTCTCCTGTCTGTTAATTCGGAAATCTTCTTTCAGATTCGTCTCAATCTTAGTAAGTATATTATTTAACTCATTTATTTTATTAAGCAGATTCTGAGATTCAGTATTCTCTTTTGGGCGAAATATAAATATCAATAAAATCGTAATTAATAATAAAATAGCAATAAGTGGCAGTAAAATCATTTCCATTTGAAAAAACTCAATTTTGTTTATACTCTAATATTAACTAAAAATTTGAACTCAAAAAAATCTAATTACCGCAATAAACAAATTTGGTGTATATTATAGTAATAAATAATTATTATTTCACAAGATTGAACGAAAATTGATAAAAAAATTAGTATCGAAGATAAAAGACATATTTAGCAGTAAAAAAGAAGAAGCTAAACCAATAGAAAGAACTGCAAAATCAACTGAAACAAAACGAACATACAAACCTCGTAAAAAAGAAACTCCTGAAGAATATAGATTAAGAAGAAGCAAAAGAGCTGCGGGTAATAGCAGTCGTAATACCGATAATAAAACGAATGACCCTTCAGAAAAAAGAAGCAGACCGCCTCGCTCAAAAGATGAATCAAAGGAAAGTAAAGTTTCGAGTGCAAATAATGAACGGAGTGGAAAGACTGAGCGTAGTGAAAAACCAGCCAGAAATCTTCAAGGTAGAACAAACGAAAAAAATATAAATGATGAAAAAACTCCATCAGATAGAAAATTTACTCGAGGTAAAAGAGAATCAGAAAAATCAAATAACAAACCTTCGGACGTACTAGAAAATAAAATTGAAAATGATTCACTTGAATCAAACGAAAAGAAGAATCAACCTCCTCGCAGACCGAGGACTAATCAAAAAAGAAAATCTTCACAAAAACAGAACGAGAGTGGAAACGAATCAGAAATTTTGGAAAGTGAGGTAACTCCTGTTATTCCATCTGAACCGTGGGATGAATCTGTATTCAAAGTGCCTGCTGTAGTAGGTAAATCTCGATTCCAAGATTTTAAATTAGCAAATGAGATTCTGCATGGAGTATATGATCTTGGATTTCAACATTGTACAGAAGTACAATCCGAAACACTTCCAAAATCTTTAATCGGAAATGATATCATAGCTCAAGCACAAACAGGTACCGGAAAAACCGCTGCTTTCCTTATTACAATTTTTAATATTATTCTCAAAAAACCGATTACCGGAAAAAGAAAGCATGGCGCCCCTCGTGCACTTATACTTGCCCCCACACGTGAGCTAGTTTTGCAAATTGAAAAAGATGCCCGATCGATAGGGAAGTATGTTCCTTGCTCAATTCTGTCTCTCTTCGGCGGAATCGATTACATGAAGCAGCAGAAAGCTCTTCGCTCTTCGCCGATCGATCTTCTTATTTGTACTCCGGGCAGACTTATCGATTTCATTGATAAACGACTTGTTGATTTAAGCCGAGTAGAAATATTAGTTATTGATGAAGCTGATAGAATGCTTAATATGGGATTTATTCCTTCGGTTAAGAAAATAGTTTTTAAGACTCCACCAAAAACGAATCGGCAGACGATGTTTTTCAGTGCTACTATGTCCACCGATGTAAGAAGACTATCGGAATCATGGACAAATGAAGCTCACGAAATTTCGATGAAATCTGATAATGTTGCCGTAGAGAGTATAGAGCAAATTACCTATATAACGACTGTTTCAGAAAAGCCGACTTTACTTTATAATATTATTATGCAGAAGAATCTTGAGCGTGTATTAGTATTTGTTAATCGCCGCCATGAAGCAAAAAAATTAAAAGAAACTTTTGAGATGTATGGCATTGGCACGACACTCCTTTCGGGAGATGTGGAGCAAGCTCAGCGAATTAAGAGATTAGAAAAATTCCGAGATGGAACCGTGCGTGTTCTTGTGGCTACAGACGTTGCTTCAAGAGGAATTCATGTTGAGGCAATTTCGCATGTTATAAATTATAATCTTCCGCAGGATACTGAAGAATATGTACATCGAATTGGAAGGACAGGCAGAGCAGGTGCTTCCGGTATTTCAATTAATTTCGCTGATGAAAATGATTCTCATGAAATTCCTAAGATAGAAGATTTTCTTGGTAAACCGATTGAATGTATTTTCCCGGAAGAGGAATTACTAGTCCCTATACCGGAGAAGCATCGTAAGAAAGTTATACATCGAGATGATCACGATAACGTAAAGCAGCAGGATAAAAAGCCGTTTAAGAAAAGACCATATAAAAAAAATTACCGGAAAAGAGATACACCAAATAAGGGTAATGACACTTCATCCAAAGAGTAGTTTTCTTATAAAGTTAGCGCATGTCTCTGAAAAAGAATAGTAATTATAAGCTCCGGTATTTTTATCGGAGCTTTTTTTATTTCAATAGGATCATCTTTTTTGCTTGTGTGAAATCATCACTTACTAATTGATAAAAATATATTCCGGAAGAAAGCGAGTTCCCATTAGAATCGTCCCCATTCCAAGTAATCGAATGGTCTCCCGCATCTTGATAGCTATCGAGCAAAATATTTACTACCTGCCCAAGAGAATTATAAATTTTTAATCTAACATTTCCACTTTTCGTAATACTATAGTTTATTGTTGTAGTCGGATTAAAAGGATTAGGATAATTCTGCTCCAAGTATAATTGTGTAGGGATTGTTTTTTCTACATCTTTTACACTTACTAATATTCCATCTTTGTTTACTTTCATTAAAAAAAGATCTTGATAATCCAATGAACCTTTAGTTTTATCACCGGTTATTATATAGCCTCCATCATTTGTTTCTTTTATATCAAAACCCCTTAATTCAAGTTCTGTATATATTCCTAATTCCTTTTCCCAAATTATAGTCCCATCTGGTTTTAATTTAATTATATATAAAAAATGACTTTGTTTATCGCCTGCGACGACTAAATTCCTATCGGAATCCTCTAAACCGGTATATAAACGAGTTGAAAATAAATAATTTTGAAGCCCTGTCAATTTAGTCCATAACGTATCGCCATTAGAATCAGTTTTTATAAGCCAGCCGCGGGCATATAGTTCTCCCGGATTTGAATCTCTTCTAGTGCTACTCCCTATACTAAAATACCCACCATCTGAAGTTTGAAAAACTTCATATCCATAGGCTGTAGAACCACTTCCAAATTCAAAATTTCCTGTTGGAGGATATTCTTTTTTCCATTGAATATTTAGTGAATCATCTGTTTTTATTAACATAATATATGTTGATTGTATTTCGGAGTGATGTGATATAGTTGAAATTATATATCCATTATCTATAGTTTCGGCAATTGAGGTACATTCAAAATTGGACTGAAGTGAATCAAAAGATTTTTCCCAAAGTTCATTACCTTCTGAATCAAGTTTTAGAATATCTCTACTGGTCTTATTCGTCCCAACAATAACAAAACCCGAATCTTTGGTTTGTTTGATACTTTTTTCCCAATGATCTTTTTTAAATTGATAGTCTTTATTCCAGATTGAATCTCCTTCAGAATTAATTTTCATGAGAGATAAATAATTAGACTCTGATTTAAGATAAAAAACTAAATATTCTCCTTCATTTGATTTGAATATTGCTGTTACTTTTTCTAAAGTAGAAGGATCTCCATAAGTCTTAGTCCAAAGAGTTTCTCCATCTTTATTAATTCTGACTATGAAATTATCTCCTACCGACCAAACCGTATTGTTTATTCTATGTTGATTATATACTCCACCTGCAATAAATCCTCCATCATCAGTCTGTAAAACCGTATATCCCATATCGTCGTTATCTCTTCCATCTGCTCCAAAAAACTTCATAAAAGTAGATTGACTTTTTATGGATAAAGGGAATATTGTGGCAATTATTAAAATCAGAAAAAGATATTTAACCTGAAATTTCATTTTAATTCCTCCTATGGTCATTGGATATTATTTTACCAGCAACATTTTTTTAGTAATTGTATGTTGCGGACTTGACACCTTTATATCCCGCCATAAACTATTCATATCAAGTTCAATTATATTTTCAGGATAATACT
>CALDDL010000025.1 GCA_937936675.1 uncultured bacterium | reverse complement strand
GAATATTATTGAGTAGAGACGGATATAAAGTTAATTTAAGAAAAGTAATTGATGCATGCATTGCAAATAATGTAGCGATAGAACTAAATTCGACTACTTCAAGATTGGATTTAGATTGGAGAGAATTATATTATGCAATGGATAAAGGCTGTTATTTAGCTATTAATCCGGATGCACACCGTAAAGAAGGTATATTGAGTTATAAATATGGAATTAAAATGGCAAGGAAAGTATCTTATCCAAAAGATTTAGTGATAAATACATTCGATATAAATGCTTTTAGAAAATATATAAGCAAAAAATAACCGGAGTTGATATATGAAATTACAATCAGCTATTAGAAGTGTTCCCAATTTCCCAAAAGAAGGAATAATATTCAGGGATATTACAACTTTATTAAAAGATCCTATTGCAATGAATCAAGCATTAGATGAATTATATGAATTTGCAAAAGATAAAGGTATCACGAAGGTTGTTGGGATCGAATCAAGAGGTTTTATTTTAGGCGGAGCATTAGCTTCAAGATTGAACGCAGGATTTATCCCAATTCGAAAACCGGGAAAACTTCCTTACGTTAAAGTAAGCGAATCTTATGTATTAGAATATGGTACTGATACTATTGAAATGCATACCGATTCAATTTCAGAGGGGGATGTTATTCTTCTTCATGATGATCTTTTGGCAACCGGCGGTACAATGTTTGCAGCGTGCAAATTAGTTGAGCAATTAGGTGCTAAAATTGCACAGATTAGTTTTATAATTGAACTTTCTTTTTTGAATGGAAGAGAAAAATTTAAGAACTATGAAGTAAAGTCATTAGTAACTTACGATTCAGAATAATTAGGCGACCAATTTAACGGAGAAATCACTATAACAAATTCTCCTTTAATATTCCTTTCGGGCAAAGATTCAAATAATGATTGAGGAGTACCGGACCAGTACTCCTCAAATTTTTTAGTCAACTCTCTAAAGACCATCAAATATCTCTCAGGCATATAAATGATTAGTTCATCAATTAATTTATTTATACGATAGGGGGATTCGTAGAAAATAATTGTTCTTTCCTCTTTACTCAGAGAGATAAGTTTTTTTTGTCTCCCTTTTTTCTGAGGGAGGAAACCTTCAAAAACAAATGAGCTCGATGGAAAACCGGACATACTTAAAGCCATAATTGCGGCATTTGCTCCGGGAATACCAATAACAGGGATTTCATTATTATGACATAAGCGTATGAAGTATTCTCCCGGGTCTGAAATACATGGAGTTCCCGCATCGCTAATTATTGCGCAATTTTCTCCAGATTTTATTCTTTCTATTATCGATTTACTTTTCTTTGCCTCCGAAAATGCATTAAAAGATATTAACCCTTTAAAGGGGATACTCTTTGCATTCAATAAATTTCTACTTACTCTCGTATCTTCGCATAAAATAAAATCAACTTCGGAAAGAGTATTTATAGCTCTTTCCGATATATCTCCTAGATTGCCGATCGGAGTTGCAATTACAAAGATTTTACCTTTTTCAATCATATTAAATTTAATTCGCCTAAAGATTTTCTTATAATTTCTATAGCTAAATCAATTTCTTCTTTTGTAACAGTTAATGAAGGTCTGAATCTAACGCTTGTATCACCGCATCCAAGCATTATAAGTTTGTTTTCATAAAGTTTATTCAAAAATGATTTACGAGCTTGTCGAGATGGTAAATTGAATGCCGCTAATAATCCAAGTCCTCTGGATTGAGAAATAACATCAGGGAAATCCATTTCGAGAGATCTTAACTGAGAGAGTAGATAGTTCCCTTGAATTTTAGAATTATTAACTAAATCATCTTCTTCGATAATTTCTAGAATTTTTCTTGAGCGAACCATATCAGCAAGATTTCCGCCCCACGTAGAATTGATTCTGCTTGATTTATGGAATACATTATCTTCCACTTCATCAATTCTATTTGAAGACATAAAACCACATATCTGAACTTTTTTACCAAAAGCAATCATATCAGGTTCTGCATAATGTTGGTAAGCCCACATTTTACCTGTCATACCGATGCCAGTTTGAACCTCATCAAAGATATACATGATATCTTTATCTAAAGTTATATCACGCAGTTTTTGTAAAAACTCTTTTCTAAAGAAATTATCTCCGCCTTCGCATTGGATTGGTTCAATAATTAATGCAGCTATTTCATCGGGATACATTTTTATTGCTTCATATATTTGATTGACAGCATCTTCTTCAGCTTTTTTGATATATTTTAAGTTATCGCTTAACGGTAATTTTATTTTAGGATTAGAAATGCGAGGCCAGTTAAACTTAGGATAGTAATTAATCTTTGCAGGATCGGTATTTGTTAAAGACATAGTATATCCCGATCTTCCATGGAAAGCTTCTTTAAAGTGAATTACCATTTGTCCTTTTTCTTCTTTATAACCTTTTTGAAAATTCTTTCTTACTTTCCAGTCGAAAGCAGCTTTGAGTGCATTTTCTACTGCTAAGGCACCGCCATCGATAAAGAATATATGCTTCATATATGATGGTTTTGCAACTCGAGCAAAAGTATCAACGAATTTAGCCATTTCCACAGAATAAATATCGGAGTTTGATGGTTTTATGCGAGCAGCAGTTTCTAATTGTTCTCTAAATTCATTATTGAAAAGTTTTGGATGATTCAATCCAATTGGTGATGAAGCGAAGAACGAAAAAAAGTCTAAGTATTCATCTCCGTTTTTTTCATTAACTATCCAAAGCCCATGGCTTTTTTTTGTATCTAGTACAATATCAAAGCCATCGACTAACATCCATTTATTTAAAGTGTTATGAACTTCATTTGCGGAAATATTTGTAGATACTTCTTGATCTATTGTTGTAATATCGTGAATCAGCATATTAGCTCCCCTAAGGTTTAATTTATATTATTAGTTTATTAGTTGGGGGAACATAGTTTAGTATGGCTGTTCAAAGCGTGAACAGAGGTAGCTTTTGAGGTCTCGTCTTCCGGTAAGTTTTTTAAAGTTTTTTATTTTCATTATATTTTTAATTAACGATATTTTTTAAAAAATATCAAATAAATAAAAAGTTATTTCTATTTGGTAATAATACATTAATATCTTTAATTTTACCACACAAAGAACATTTTAAAGAGGTCTATATGAATTTATTAAAAAAGTTGGGAATTTCAAAAAAGAATTTAGGCGCATCAACAGGTGTAAGTTGGTTTAGTACAAAAGATCAGGGAGAATTAGATATTTATTCGCCGGTAGATGGAAAGTATATTGCTTCAGTTTATCAAGCTTCAGAACAAGATTATAATTATCTAATGGAGAAAGCACATCAAGCTTATCTTCAATGGCGATCTGTTCCGGCTCCTAAAAGAGGTGAGATTGTCAGACAGATAGGGGATGTTCTTCGTAGTAATAAAGAAGCATTAGGTACATTGGTTTCTTATGAAATGGGTAAATCATTGCAAGAGGGTTTAGGCGAAGTACAAGAGATGATTGATATATGTGATTTTGCAGTTGGACTATCCCGACAGCTTTATGGATTTACAATGCACTCCGAACGTGATAATCATAGAATGTATGATCAATATCACCCATTGGGAGTAGTGGGTGTAATCACAGCATTCAATTTCCCTGTTGCCGTATGGGCATGGAATACTATGCTTTCAGTTGTATGCGGAAATGCAAACGTTTGGAAACCATCTTCTAAAGTACCTTTAACGGCTATTGCAGTTCAAAATCTAATTCAAGGAGTGATTAAAAAGAACAATCTTCCGGAAGGGTTATTCTCTCTTATAGTTGGTAAAGGTTCAATCGTTGGCGAAAAATTAATTAATGATAAAAGAATCCCACTTGTTTCAATCACAGGTTCAACAGCAATAGGAAGACATGCCGCTGAAGTAATTGCCGCAAGATTTGGAAGAGCTATTTTAGAATTGGGGGGGAATAATGCCATAATACTTACTCCTGATGCTGATCTTAAAATTGCAATTCCTGCAATAGTATTTGGAGCTGTTGGAACTGCCGGACAAAGATGCACCTCTACGAGAAGATTAATAATTCATGAATCGATTTATGATAAAGTAAAAACGTCATTAGTAAAAGCATATAAATCTCTAAAAATCGGAGACCCGTTAAGTTCAGAAAACCATGTCGGTCCGCTTATTGATAAAGGTGCGGTACAGGAATTTGTTTCAGCATTGAAAGAAGTAAAAAAAGAAGGTGGAACTATTTTATTCGGAGGAAAAGTACTAACCGGAGAGAATTACAAATCAGAATGTTATGTTCAACCTGCTTTAGTAGAGGCATTAAATAGTTTTAAAATAGTTCAGGAAGAAACATTCGCTCCAATACTGTATCTAATAAAATATAAAGGCGATGTTTCAAATGCAGTTGATATTCAAAATGATGTTGTTCAGGGGCTATCATCTTCGATATTCACAAATAATTTAAGAGAATCAGAATACTTCTTATCGGCAGCAGGCTCGGATTGTGGAATAGCAAATGTAAACATCGGAACTTCGGGTGCTGAAATTGGAGGTGCATTTGGCGGAGAGAAAGAAACTGGCGGCGGAAGAGAATCAGGTTCTGATGCTTGGAAAGCTTATATGCGCCGTCAAACTAACACAATCAATTACGGAACTAAACTTCCGCTGGCGCAGGGGATTAAATTTGATATTTAATTATAGCAATAAGTTGTTTATTTTAGAGCCGGGTTTCTCCGGCTTTAAAATTAAAAAGAGGTTAATATGAAATTCAGTTTAAATATAGATCATGTAGCAACAGTTAGAAATGCAAGAGGCGAAGTCCAACCCGATCCTATTGCATTTGCTTTAATGGCAGAGCAATCCGGAGTCGATGGAATAGTCGTTCATCTTCGTGAAGATAGAAGACATATTAATGATAGAGACGTAAAGCTTCTTAGAGAATTAGTTACTACAAAACTCGATCTTGAAATGGCATCAGTAGATGAAATTATTAAAATCGCATGCGAAATTGGTCCGGACTTAGCAACACTAGTACCTGAAAAAAGAGAAGAGCTTACAACCGAGGGGGGGCTGAATGTAATCGATAATATCAAGCACTATAAAAATGCGATTGAAAGATTACATGAAGCCGATATTCCTGTTTCATTATTTATAGAACCTGACATCAATCAGATAGATGCTGCTACTGAAATAGATGCCGATTTTATTGAATTACATACCGGTGTATATGCCAATGCAATTATAGAAGATGATATATTTGAAGAATTGGAAAGAATTAGAATTGCAGCCAAACATGCTAAAAAATTAGGACTTGGAGTAAACGGGGGTCACGGATTAAACTATCTTAATATCAAAAATTTTGTATTAATCGATGACATTGATGAAGTAAGCATCGGACATGCTGTAATTGCCCGTGCTCTTTTCACAGGTATTGATGTTGCCGTCAGAGACATGATAAATCTTATTAACAGGAAATAGAATCTTTGGATAAGAACGGATTCTCAATTCAATTAAAAAGAAAGCTAGATTACCATTATAAGGAATTTGATTATAGTAAATTAATACCCGATCCGCTTCAATTTCCTCATCGATATGAAAATATTTATGACCGGGAGATATCTGCTTTTATATCCTCTATTTATGCTTATGGAAATTTAAAACAAATTATTTCTGTTTTGGAAAAGATACATTCAATCTTTGGCAGCTCTCCTTATGGTTATATAATTAATTCTTCACAAAAGAAAATCACAAAGGATTTTTCTGATATTAGGCATCGATTTTTTGATGCGGAGGATTCAATTGATCTTATCCTAGCAATAAAAAGCATTTTTGAAAATTATGGAAGTATTAAAAATCTTTTCCTCTTATATTATTTTGCCGAAGAAAATTCATTAAAAGATTCTATCCATTTCTTTTCTGTTTCGTTAAAGAATATGTTTCCAAAAAATAATGAAGGAAGAAGAAGCATAGAATTTATGTTCCCTGATCCATATAAAGGGAGTGCGTGCAAGAGGATGAATCTATTTTTAAGATGGATGGTTCGTAATGATGATTTGGATTTTGGATTATGGCATGAGATATCATCTTCACAATTAGTAATTCCCGTGGATACTCATATTTATAAAATATGTACGGAACTAAAATTGACAAATCAAAAAAATGTTAATTGGAAAATGGCAGAAGAGATTACCAATAACTTAAAAAACTATGATAAATTAGACCCTGTGAAATACGATTTTGCAATATGTCATATAGGAATGAGGAAACTAAAATTTTAATTTAATAAGAAAAAGAGTTGAACGGCTAAATAATCTGTTATATATTTAATAGATAATTATCTTAATATACTTAATACCACATAGGAGAGAAATATGTCTGAACCGAGAAAGTTCGTTCCCTTTGTATCTTCAGAAACAAATATGGCTGAGTTTACAGTAAAAGCATTAGTCATAGGACTAGTGTTAGCTGTAGTCTTAGGCGCTGCAAACGCATATTTAGGATTGAAAGCAGGAATGACGATTGCGGCTACATATCCGGCTGCCGTTATTGGAATGGCGTTGATCAAGATATTTAAGGGTACAATATTAGAAGAAAATTTTGCTCGAACAGTTGGGTCGATCGGAGAATCGATTGCAGCAGGTGCGATATTCACAATTCCTGCATTTTATATTGCAGGTATATGGGTACCTTTTTACACACCATGGAATTATTTTATTTCAGCAGCTATAATGGCAGCAGGTGGTGTTCTTGGTATAATGTTCGTTGCTCTACTTAGAAGAGTGATGGTAGAGGATGTTGAATTACCTTATCCTGAATCTGTTGCTGCAGCAGAGATTCATAAAGCGGGTCAGAGAAGCGGCGAAGGTTCTAAATATTTATTTGGTGCTATGGGCGTTGGTGCTCTTATAGAAGCCCTAAGTCAATTTAGATTATTTGCTCGTTCGGCAGATTATTTAGTTAGTCTTACCAAGGGAAACATTTTATTAAAATCCCCTGATGTAAGTCCGGCTTATATGGGTGTTGGTTATATTATCGGACCACGTTTAGCTGCATTAAACTTTTCGGGTGGTGTAATAGCTTGGGGTTTATTAGCTCCCATAATTGCATACTTTAAATTTGGCAATACTCCTATGGAAGGAATGAATTGGGTAGAAACTATTACTCAAGTATGGAAAGATTATGTACGTCCAATAGCTATTGGCGGTATGTTAGTAGGAGCTGCATTTACACTATTCAAAATGAGAAAAAATTTAGCAACCGGAATTCAAAGATCAGTAAGTGATGCTAAAAAAGCAGCAAAAGGCGGAGTAGTAGAAGATAGAATTGAGAAAGATATTCCATTCAAATGGGTGATGGGAGGAATTGCATTAACAGGTGTAGTAACATTTTTCATCTATAATTACTTTGCTCAGGATGTAGTAGCTGCATTGGTGGCAACTTTTGTAATGATAATAGCAGGATTTTTCTTTGCAGCAGTTTCAGGATATTTAGTTGGTATAATTGGATCGAGCAATAATCCAATTTCAGGATTAACATTATCAACTTTAGTAGTTGCAGCGTTATTAATGGTAGCTCTAGGAATGAAAGGTATGACCGGAGTAGCTGCGGTACTTGGAGTTGCAGCGGTTGTCTGCGTTGCGGCAGCAGTAGCAGGCGAAATGCTTCAAGATTTGAAAGCAGGTCATTTACTTGGCGGAACGCCGTGGAAGATGCAAGTTGGTGATTTGCTAGGAGTTGCACTTTCGGCAGCTGTTATGTTTATACCTCTTTTGATTTTACATGAAGGCGATATTAAAATGGGTGGAACAGGATTCGGTGGTGAAAAACTTCCTGCTCCTCAAGCAAGCTTAATGGCTATCCTTTCTAAAGGTATTGTTGCCGGTGATATGGAATGGATATTAATCTTCACCGGAATGTTAATGGGTGTTGCTTTTATTATGATGAATATTAAAAGTCCTATGTTAGTTTCTGTTGGTATGTATTTACCATTAGGAACTACATTCGCAATCTTTGTGGGTGGATTAATTAAAGGATTAGTAGAAAGACAAAACGAGAAGAGAAAATTTAATGAAGCTCAAAAAACCAGAGTTGAGAATTCAGGAGTATTAATTGCAGCAGGACTTATAGCAGGGGAGGCTCTTATCGGCTTAGTCTTTGCGGCGCTGGCTTTCAAAGAGATACCAGTACCACATATTTTTGAAGTGCCATCATTCTGGGTAAGCTTAATAGTATTAGGTTTAGTTGCTGCTTTATTAGTTATATTCCCAATAAAAAAAGCAGGCAAACCTGATGAACCTGCACCTCCACAAGTATCAATGTAACATAAAATTAGGGACCGGTATTATCCGGTCCCCTTATATATAATTATGAATTTTTTAGAAAGAAGAAAAGTCCTTAAAGGGAAAAATACTTTAGATATGGTTCCCAAAAAGGTATATAAAATTACTGATAATGATGGTATAGTTACCATTCACATTCCAAAATTCAAGAATAAGATTCTTGTAAAATATTTGGTGCCTCGATTAAAAAAACCGGAAATCAAATTGAAGTTAGATGCTTTTGGTTCACAGGTATTTAGAGAAATGGATGGTGAAAAGAGAGTTTCTGATATAGTTAATTCATTAAGGGAAGTATTTGGAGAAAAAGTAGAACCCGCTGAAGACAGATTATCAAAATTTATTTTGAATCTTTATGACGGCGGTTTAATTACATTTAAAGAAATAACAGGAGTTTATGATGGCTAACAAATTAGCAGAATTAAAACCACAGATAGTGTGGAAACATTTCGAAAACTTATGCAACATACCACGTCCTTCAAGACATGAAGAAAAAGCCGCAGAATATGTCCTAAAATTTGCAAAAGATAAAAAGCTTCAAACCAAAGTAGATTCGTTCGGAAATATAGTTGTTATTAAACCGGCATCTCCGGGTAAAGAAAAATTAACTCCGGTTGTATTGCAAGGTCACTTAGATATTGTCCCGGAAAAAAATTCTGATGTAAAACATGATTTTTTAAAAGATCCGGTTGATTATTATATCGATGGCGATTGGGTAAAAGCAAGAGGAACAACATTAGGTGCTGATAACGGAATTGGAGTTGCTTCTACATTAGCAATTTTAGAATCGGATGATTTAAATCTAGGACCGATTGAAGCTCTTTTTACACTTGATGAAGAGACAGGTTTGAACGGTGCTCAAGCATTAAAACCGGGATTCTTAGAGTCGAAAATATTATTCAATCTTGATTCTGAAGATGAGGCACTTTATATCGGTTGCGCAGGCGGACAAAATACTTATGCAACTTATAAACCAAAAATGGAAGCTCCTCCGTCTAATACAACTGCATTTGCTATTACTATTAAAGGATTAAGAGGCGGACATTCAGGTCTAGATATTAATTCAGGCAGAGGGAATTCTATAAAAATTATTGTTCGTTTACTTTTGGAATTGAGTGATAAATATAACGTTAGATTAGTTTCTCTAAATGGAGGAAGCAAGCATAATGCTATTCCTAGAGAAAGTTTCGCATTAGTAAGAGTACCTAATAAGAACGTTGAAGCAGTTCAAGAAGCAATCTCAAATTTTGAAGCTATGGTAAAAAATGAAATCTCTTTTGTAGAAGAAGGATTTTTAGTCGAAGTAAAAAAATCTTCATCGAAAGCAAAAGTAATGGATAAGAAAACCACTAATAATTTATTGAAAGGTCTTTATACTGTTGCTAATGGTGTTCAGAAGATGAGTATGGAAATAGAGGGTCTTGTCCAAACATCAACTAATTTAGCGGTTGTAGAAACTAAACCAAAAGGTGTATTCGTAACAACAAGTCAGAGAAGTTCAATCGAAAGTGAAAAAAGAGATACAACAAATATGGTAACAACTGTATTTCAATTAACCGGTGCAGAAGTAACACACGGTGATAGCTATCCCGGATGGCAGCCTGACTTAAAATCAGTTGGACTGAAAGTATTAAAAAGTGAATTTAAAAAGAAATACAAAAAGGAACCTGAAATTAAAGCCATTCATGCAGGATTAGAATGTGGAATTATCAAAGAAAGATATCCTGATATGGACATGATTTCTTTTGGTCCAACAATTATGAATCCGCATTCTCCAGATGAGAAAGTTCAGATTAGTACAGTAAACAAATTCTGGGATCTTTTAGTTAATTCACTTAAAAATGTTCCATCAATCTGAAAATAGGATTTCAATTGAATACTCAAATCAGTTATAAAGAACCATCAGCAATTTTCAGGTGGATAGTATTATTAATAATTAGCATCGCACAATTTGGTAATTATTATATCTATGATAGTATTAGTCCATTGGCTGATCTTTTATCCAAACAACTAAATTTTACAGATGCGAATATTGGTTTATTGCAGGGGATATATAGTCTTCCGAATATCTTTATGGTATTAATCGGTGGAATTATCATTGATAGAATTGGTACACGCGTATCGACTCTTATATTTACTGCCCTCTGTTTCTTAGGTGCTTTCGTTACATTTATGGGAAATGATTTAGTTGTGATGGCAACGGGAAGATTGATATTTGGTCTCGGTGCCGAGTCTATGATTGTAGCTATTACTACTGTAATTGGTCGTTGGTTTAAGGGTAAACAGTTATCATTTGCATTCGGATTAAATTTAACGATTGCGAGATTAGGTTCTTTTGCTGCATTAAATTCTCCTACATGGGGAAGAGCATTCTATGAAAGTTATAAAGATCCATTATTCTTAGCATTAATTGCCGGAACTATTTCGATAGTTTCGGCAATAATTTATTTCGGAATGGATTTCTTTGCCGAGAAAAATTATAATTTAGGAAGTACATCAAATCAGGACAAAATTAATTTCAAAGAGATATTCTCATTCTCACGTTCTTATTGGTTTGTAGTATTATTATGTGTTACTTTTTATTCGGGTATTTTCCCATTCCAAACATTTGCCGTTAAATTTTTCATGGATGTTCATGGAGCAACAAGGGAATATGGCGGATTCCTTTCAAGCATTCTTACATTATCGGCTATGATTCTTACACCATTATTTGGATTAGCATCTGATTATGTGGGGCATCGAGCCAAATTAATGATGTTGGGTTCATTATTATTAATACCTGTTTATTTAATTATGGCATATACGCAAATTCCTTTATATATTCCTATGATAATAATGGGAATTTCATTTTCTCTTATTCCTGCTATAATGTGGCCATCGGTCGCAATTATTGTTCCCGAAGCAAAACTTGGCACGGGTTATGGATTAATGACTATGATTCAAAATATTGGCTTGGCATTTTTTAATTTTGTTATTGGTTGGGCAAATGATTATAGTGGTGGTTATACATTAGGAATGTGGTTCTTTTCTACTTTAGGATTTTTTGGATTGTTTTTTGCATTCAGTTTGTGGCGCAGCGAATTATCCGCTGCTGGGCACGGATTGGAAAAAGGAATTTTAAATGATAAAAAATAAGATCAAGTTTTTCATAATACTTGTAATAGTTTATTCAACTAATTTGAATGCGCAGTCATTTGGATTCGGATGTTTAGGCTTATCCGGATTTATAGGCGGTTATTCGCAAATGAATTATAAGGTGGATAATCTAAATAATCTTATTAATAACCAATATACAGGTCTCGATTCAAAAGTAGAATTTAAAACAGGTACTGGTTTTAAAATTGGGGGGAATATATTTAGAGCCCGCTTCGAATCATTCTTTTTCTCAACCAAGATTTATTATCAATTTTTTAAAGAGCAAAAAGAAATATCGAATTTAAGCGGAACAGGTTTGACGAATGAAAAATTTGAATTAACTATGAACAATTGGAATGTTGCAATTGACTTAGGAATTCCGATATTTAAATTCTTAGATCTAAAAGTTGTAGAAGGGGGATTATCTTTTTATTCTCCGAGTTTTAATCATGAGACGATTATAAATAACGAAATTACATCTGAGATCGATTATGAAAATCCAGATAATAATTTATCTTATTTTGTAGGATCAGGATTTATATTGCATATCATACCTGATTATATCAGTCTCGAAGGTGGAGCTTATTACTCTTTCTATAAAATTAATAATTTTAGTTACAACCAAAATTTATTATACCCAAATAATGAAAGTCCATTAGTTGAAAAAGGAAGTATAATTACTTCAATACAACTAAACGTAGGATTCCCACTTTAAGGAGAAGATAAATATGAAGAAGAAATTATATGATGCGGCAAAAATTGCAATTAAAGATTGCATGGGATTAAAGAAGAAAGAAAAAGTATTAATAATTACGGATAGCAATAAAAAAGAAATTGGAGAATATTTATTTCAAGCGGCTCTTGATTTAGGAGCTGAAGCATTATTAGTAGAAACCAAACCGGGCAAAACAAATGGCGAAGAACCAACTCCTCAATTAGCAGATTTAATGAAGAAATATGATATTGTACTATGTCCAACAACAAAATCCTTGACCCACACAAATGCCAGAAGGGCGGCTTCGGCTTCAGGTGTAAGAGTTGCAACATTTCCCGGTATAACTGAAGAAATAATGATTCGGGGATTAAATGCAGATTACAAAGCTATATCCAATCGAACTCTCAAGCTCAAAAAAATATTGGAGAAAGTATCTACTATTAGAGTAACTACAAAACTTGGTACTGATATTACGATGGATATGAAAGGAAGAGGAATATATGCGAGTAAAGGACTTTTCCATAAAAAGACCGAAAGCGGAAATTTACCTACAGGGGAAACATTTTTAGCTCCATGGGAAGGGAAAACAAACGGAAAATTTATTGTTGATGGTTCATTTGCAGGTATTGGGATGTTAGAAGAGCCGATAACTATCAATGTAAAAAATGGTTTAGCTACCGAGATTACGGGAGATAAAAAAGCAAAGCAATTAGTCGAAATGTTAAAACCTTTCGGTAAAAAAGGAAGGAATATAGCAGAATTTGGAATCGGCACTAATGATAAAGCAAAGCTTAGTGGTTACATTTTAGAAGACGAAAAAGTGATGGGAACAATTCATATTGCTCTTGGCGATAATAAGTCGATGGGAGGCTCGGTTAATGTCCCTATACATGTGGACGGTGTAATTAAAAAACCAACTGTGTATTTTGATGATAAAATCATAATGAAAGACGGGAAATTCATAATAAAATTATAGATTAGGGCATTAATTTATTCTAAATTGAAATTTTCACCTTTATTTTGTAAATTTGCATGCTAAAAAATAAAGGATATATGAAAATTTTAACCAAGCTAAACGAGCAACAAAGAAATGCTGTAGAGTATAATGCAGGACCTCACATCGTTGTTGCCGGTGCCGGCTCCGGTAAGACTAGGGTTTTAACTTATAAAATTGCATATCTAATTCAAGAAGGACTCGAGCCCGAATCTATTCTTGCCTTAACATTTACAAACAAAGCTGCAAGAGAGATGAAAGAAAGAATCCGTGAATTAATAGGTAAAAAAGCGGATTCTCTTTGGATGGGGACTTTCCATTCAATTTTTGCCAGAATACTTCGTATCGAAGCAAAAGCAATAAATTATGATAGCAATTTTTCTATTTATGATCGTGAAGATTCTGTTTCTTTGGTAAATAACATTCTTCAATACTTGAGTATAAATCTTGAGAATGTTACCGCAAATTCTATTCAACATAAAATCAGCAATTTCAAAAATCACATGATTACTCCCGAGGAGTATCTAAATAATATAGCTAGTACTATTGCCGAGAAGAAAATAGGTGAAGTTTATTTAGAGTATAATAAGAGATTAAGAGAAAATAATTCAATGGATTTTGATGATCTGCTTCTTAAACCTATTGAGTTATTTAATAATAATGTGCGAATTCTTCAGAAATACAAAAAAATGTTTAAATATATCTTGGTTGATGAATATCAAGACACAAACAGTGCACAATACGAAATAGTAAAGATACTTTCTCCGCTAAAGGATAAGTTATGTGTGGTTGGTGATGATGCTCAGAGCATTTATGGCTGGAGAGGGGCTAATATCAGGAACATGCTTGATTTTGAAAAGGACTTCAGCAAAGCAAAAGTCTTTAGATTAGAGCAAAATTACCGTTCAACAAAAAATATACTTTTAGCCGCTGATTCAATAATAAAAAGAAATACAGAGCAGATTGCAAAAACACTGTGGACAGAGAATCCCGAAGGGGAAGAGATAACCTTAATAAAATGTTCTGATGAAAAGGATGAAGCTTTTCAAATTGCCAAAAAAATTAAAAAGGAAATCTCGACAAAGAAGCTCTCATTAAATGATATTGCTATTCTATACCGAACAAATGCTCAATCGAGAGCTTTAGAAGATGCCTTCAGAAGAGAAAAAATTCCCTATAAGATAGTCGGTGGAGTAGAATTTTATCGTAGAAAAGAAGTAAAGGATATATTAGCATATTTAAGAGTATTATCCAATCAAGATGACGAAGAGAGTTTATTAAGAATTATGAATTTTCCTCAAAGAGGAATTGGTAATACTTCAATAACAAAAATGATAGCCTTTTCCAGGAAATTAGACATCTCTTTGTTTAAGACTATGGCTAGAGTTTTTGAAGTAATTGAAGTAAAAGAAAGAATTCAGAAGAATGTAAAGCAATTTAGAATACTACTAGATAAGTATATTGATCTTCAATCTAAGCTTTCGATCGGTGAACTAACATCTGCATTAGTCGATGAATTAGGAATATTGAGAATGTATAAAGAAGAAAACTCTCAAGATTCTGCAAGCAGATATGATAATGTTCATGAGCTATTGGCTTCTATTCAAGAATTCAATAAAGAATTTCCTGAGGCTACGTTAGAACAATATCTCGCAGAAGTTTCTTTAGTTGCGGGTATCGATCAATATGACGAAACGAAAAATTCTATCACATTAATGACAGTTCATAGTGCTAAAGGATTGGAATTCCCCGTTGTATTTATAACAGGATGCGAAGAAGACATATTCCCATTAAATCCAAGATTCGATTCAGATTCTAAAATCGAAGAAGAAAGAAGATTGTTCTACGTTGCAATAACACGTGCAATGAAAAAAGTGTTTATATCTTTTGCTCGCTCACGATATAGATTTGGTGAAGTTGCATATCAAAATAAATCAAGATTTATTGAGGAATTAAATCCTAATTCTGTAGAAGAAGTAATAGACGGAAGCAATAGGAAGAGCGGAAGAAGAAGAAAAGGGGATTTCGATGAATATTATCAGGAAAGTTATGATGATTATGATCAAGAAAAAAGGTCTTTTAGAGTCGGTAGCCGTGTAAGCCATGATATTTTTGGAAACGGTAAAGTATTGGCAATAACCGGTAATGGAGATACACAAAGAATCACGATTTCCTTTGAGGATACCGGTACGAAGCAGCTTCTAGTAAAATTCGCTAATTTAAAACTTTTATAATAAAAAATGGAGTAGAAATGAAAATTGGTGTATTGACAGGGGGTGGAGATTGCCCCGGATTGAATGCCGTCATTCGTGCGGTAGTTCGCAAATCTTTAAGTCTTGGACACGAATGTATCGGTATTAAAGAAGGATGGAAGGGAATTTTAGAGAATAATTACACTCCATTAACTTTAGAATCAGTTTCCGGTATTTTACATAGAGGCGGTACAATTCTCGGCACTTCAAGAACTAATGTTTATAAAGTTGAGAATGGCGAAGCAACACTTAAAGAAAATATGGCAAAAAATGGTATTGATTGTATTGTTGCAATTGGAGGAGAGGACACATTAGGAGTTGCTTCTAAACTTGCAGCTTCAGGAGTTAAGGTTGTCGGAGTTCCAAAAACAATTGATAATGATTTAAACGCTACCGATTATACTTTCGGATTTGATACAGCAGTAAATATTGCTACCGAAGCGATCGATAGATTACATACAACAGCAGAATCCCATAATAGAGTGATTGTAGTGGAAGTAATGGGAAGACATGCAGGTTGGATTGCCGTTCATTCAGGAATAGCAGGTGGAGCCGATATTATATTAATTCCGGAAAAACCATTTAATTTTGATGATGTTGTTGACGTATTAAAACAAAGACATGCACGCGGTAAATCTTTTAGCATAGTAGTAGTTTCAGAGGGTGCTAAACTTCAGACCGAAGAAGAATCTGATAAAGATGGTTCTTTTGTTTTAACTAGTATGAAAAAAGATTCTTTTGGTCATGTTAGATTAGGAGGAATAGGAAATATTCTTGCCGAAGAAATTGAAAAAAGAACAGGATATGAAACAAGAGCTACAATATTAGGACATATACAAAGAGGTGGCTCACCGACTGCTTATGATAGAGTATTAGCTACCAGATTTGGTGTATTTGCCGTTGAGTTGCTTGTGGAAGAAAAATTTGGTTATATGGCAGCACTTCAGGGGAGCGAAATTGTTGCAGCTAGTCTTCAAGAAGCTGTCGGGAAATTAAAGACAGTGGATATGAAGTTATTTGATGTAGCAAGCACATTCTTTGGTTGATATTAAAAAGCGGCAGATTTATAACCTGCCGCTTTTGTATTATTTTTTAATCGTTAAAATTTTCCAATAACAGTAAGAAATCAAAGTAAAAATTGAACACCAAGCTGCCACTAAAAAAACGATTCCTTCATTATTAAGACCCATGATTACTCCTATTTAATTGCCAAGCTTTTCTTACCATAAGTGCTAATGCAACATAAATACCCACAAGTAACAAACGAGCACCCCATACATAAGGTACATTTTCAGGAGGAGTATTTTCTAGAAATAAGATAGGTATAGCATCGTTTATAAACCACCAAATCATAATTCCAAATAGAACTACCGGTGTAACGAATTTCATTAAATAGAAAAATACTCTTGGGATTTTAATATCGCCGCCGTCATTTATTTCAGCCCAAGCTTTTTCGGGACCGAATACCCATATAAATAAAACAGTTTCTATAAGTGCAAAGACTACGAGTCCAAAAGTTCCTGCCCAATAATCCATCTCATCCAAGAATCCGAATTTTAGATAAAAAACAACAAGGTGAACTGCAAGAAATACTACCATTGCAAGAATACCTACAGCTTGTTTTCTGGAGAATTTAAATTCATCTTCGAGGAAAGCTACAAGTGGTTGACCCATAGCAACCGATGAAGTGATACCGGCGAAGAATAATAGCAAGAACCACATAAAACCAAAATATTGACCTAATGGAATCCTTTCAAATACTAATGGCAGGGAAGCAAAGCCAATATCGAAAGCACCGCCAGTTGCCATTTGAACTGTAGCAGTAACACCGAAAAATGCGATTGCTGCAGGAATAGCAATTGAACCACCAAGGATTACTTCAGCAAATTCATTTGTTGCTGCTGTGGTTAGTCCTGAAAGTGCAATATCATCTTTTGGTTTAAGATAACTCGCATACGCATGAATAGTACCCATACCAACCGAAAGAGTAAAGAATATTTGTCCAGCGGCTGCAAGCCATATTTTTGGGTCCCATAGTGCAGTAAAATCAGGATTCCAAATAAAACCAAAACCATTTGAAACAGAATTTTCGGGTACTGAAGGATCAGGTGTTCCGAGTGTTAGTACTCTTATTGCGATTATAATAGCAAATAGGAATAAAAGCGGCATTGCAATCTTTGCCAAGGTCTCAATCCCTTTGGAGATACCTTTATAAAGAACGAAGAAATTAACTGCTAAGGTAATCATCAAAAATGTATAAGCAACATAGATGCCATTAAAATGGCTGCCGTCAATTCTTCCTTGGAAACTATAAAGAAAGTCCTTCATAGCGCCAAAATTTTCTAATCCGAAATATTCTTTAGTAAGAGAAAAGAAACTAAAGCCGAGCGTCCAAGATTCTATATAAGCATAATATATCATAATGACTAATGACATAAATAAACCGAGAGTTCCGAGATACTTAGCTGCTTTATTCTTCCAAAGAAGGTCAAACATTCCGGGGGTGCTACCATGTCGGTGCTTACCGCCATATCTACCAATGCCCCATTCGATCCACATTAAAGGAATGCCGAGGATTAAAAAGAAAATAAAATAAGGAATCATAAAAGCACCGCCACCATTCTGTGCGGCTTGCACAGGGAATCGGAGGAAATTACCTAATCCTATGGCATTACCTGCTACTGCCAAAATTAAACCAAATCTACTACCCCATTGCTCTCTTTCTTGAGTCTGGTTCTCCATTGATACTCCAAAATTTGACACGGAAGTACAAATATCAGTTATATCTTTTTTATTTGCAATAAAATATGAAATGTTTTTTAGATTTTATTCATTTATTGAATTTATTGCTCTAATTATTTATATTACGGAGCAATTGAAATAAGGATAGGTGAGACAATGCCAAAGCAATACGTTTCAAATAACGATGAAACAATTCGTCTATTTGAAAATAATTTTCTTGAGTCATTATCAAGAGTCCATTGGTCAATACCTTTAGTTATTTATATACCAATAAGTACATATTTATTTTATTATAGTGTAATCTCTTTTCAAATATCATTTTACGAGATAATATTAAATATAGTTGGCGGGCTCTTTGTATGGACATTTACGGAATATTTTTTACATAGATTTATTTTTCATTATGAACCTAAAAGTGATTTAGGTAAGCGACTACATTTTTTAATGCATGGAGTACATCATGATTATCCGAAGGATTCAAAACGCTTGGTAATGCCACCTTCGGTTAGTATCCCATTAGCATTACTTTTCTATTATATATTTTATCAGGTATTCTCTGAAAAATATTTATATATATTTTTTGCTTCATTTCTATGGGGATATCTTTTTTATGATACTGTACATTATGCCATTCATCACTATAATATGAAAAATAAATTTTGGTTATCAATTAAAAATCACCACATGAAACATCATTATCAAAATTCATTCAAGGGGTTTGGTGTAAGTCAACCAACTTGGGATGTAATATTTAAAACAGATTTTCCGGATAAAAAATGATAAAAAATAATTATTACATTTCATTCATGTTTGGTGTATTCTTTTTATTTATTTCAATTGGGTTAGTAAAAGGAGAGGGTCAACAAATATATATTAGAGCAAATCAAATTGGTTTCTTCCCTAATGATATTAA
>CALDDL010000024.1 GCA_937936675.1 uncultured bacterium | reverse complement strand
TTTTTAATTTCACTTTTATTCATAATAGTTCATTTGTTTTTCTTAAATATATAGGATTGAAATGATATTTGCTAATGTTGAAATTTTGAGAGGGGTTTAAAAGAAGAAATCCGGCTCGGTAACCGGATTTTGGAATGTGGGCAGAGACGGAATCGAACCGCCGACACAAGGATTTTCAGTCCTTTGCTCTACCGACTGAGCTATCTGCCCTAAAAAATAGAATCCAAATATAAGAACATATTTTCTTTAATTCCAAATAAAAATCAGTATTCACAAAGAAAAATTACATTACTAATGCCATTACCGCTTTCTGAACGTGCATTCTATTTTCAGCTTCATCAAATATCACGCTATTTGCCGAATCCGCAACTTCATCGACCACTTCATCACCGCGATGAGCCGGCAGGCAATGCATAAATATATAATCTTCTTTAGCATTTTTTACTAATTCAGGATTGACCTGATAAGAAGCGAATTTAGCTTTTCTATCCTGTGCTTCTTTTTCCTGACCCATCGATGCCCATACATCAGTATAAACTACATCGGCATCTTTAACCGCTGCAATAGGATCATCCAATATTTCCAATTTACTTCCCATATATTTAGCATTAACGAGTGCCGCATCAACGATATCCTGCTGCGGTTTATAACCCGAAGGAGATGCTATTGAAATATCCATACCTACTTTAGAGCAGCCATTAAGCAAGCTATGAGCCATATTATTGCCATCGCCGATATATGCTAATTTAAGTCCGCGAAGTTCTCTCTTCTTCTCAAGCACAGTAAACAAATCAGTTAATACTTGACAAGGATGTAATAAATCAGTCAGACCATTGATTACAGGTATCGAAGCATACTTTGCCAAATCGATTACATCTTGATGAGAAAATGTTCTAATCATAATTCCCGATAAATAGCGTGATAATACTTTTGCAGTATCATGAATATTTTCGCTTTTACCGATTTGAAGATCGTTCTGATTAAAATATAGTCCCATTCCGCCGAGTTGATAAATCCCCACTTCAAAAGAGATACGTGTACGAGTAGATGGTTTTGCGAATATCATTCCGAGAGTTTTACCTTCGAGTACACGATGTGGTTTTCCGGTATAATTTTCTTCTTTAAGTGTTTTTGCAACATCAAAAATCTGATAAACTTCTTCAATCGAAAGATCGGCTATTGAAATAAGATCTTTCCCTTTCATATTGATTGCCATAAATAATTCTCCTTTATGGTATAATTTTAGTTCCGAAATTTTCTTTTAATAATTCAGCTTCCGAAGTAATGGTGGCAATCATGCCTCCATTGGAGATAAAATCCATTGCTGCTTTAATCTTAGGACCCATACTGCCGGCAGGAAATTGACCTTCATCCAAATATTTCTTTGCCTCAGCGAGAGTAATAGTATCAAGTTCTTTTTGATCCGGCTTTTTATAATTGATAAATACTTTTGGTACATCGGTAATTATCAAAAATTCATCCGCCTTAATTTCAGAAGCAAGAAGAGCCGAAGCTGAATCTTTATCGACTACTGCTTCGATAGCTTCGAGATATTTATTTTCATGTCTAAAAACAGGGATACCGCCGCCGCCCGCCGCAATGACTATATTCCCCTTCTTCACCAAGTCCCTTATTACTTTTTTATTCATAAGGTCAATCGGTTTAGGAGATGCGACTACTCGTCTCCAGCCTCTTTTACCCGCATCTTCTTTGAATATCCAACCATTCGCTTTTGACAAGAGATCGGCTTCTTCTTTTAAGTAAAATCTGCCGATCGGTTTAGTAGGAGCTTCAAAAGCAGGGTCCTTAGCATCCACAAGAACTTGAGTAATAACTGCTACAACATTCTTCTTAAATTTAGTTTTAGAAAGAGCATTACGCATCGATCTTTCTATCATATAACCGATACCACCTTGAGAATCTGCGACACAGATATCAAGCGGCATCTTTGGAAGATTATACTCTTTATTACCGGCTTCGTTACGTAATAATATATTTCCCACCTGCGGACCATTGCCGTGGGTTATGACAATGTCATAACCCTTTTCGAGCAATGGAATAAGCTTTTCGCAAGTATCGTACGTATTTTGTTCTTGTTCTTCAATAGTGCCGGTTTCGTTGCCCCGCAATAAAGCGTTGCCTCCGAATGCCACGACAGCTATTTTTTTCATAAAATCCCTTTTGCCTTCATTACGGATTCTAAATTGTTTTCACCGATTTCATCTAACTCATACATTACACGAGTAGAAGGTTTATTGATTTTAAGAATACGTCCAAGATCGATTGGAGTACCGATAATCACTGAATCACATTCGGTTTTATTGATTGTCTCTTCAAGGTCTCTCATCTGATCATCGCCATAACCCATTGCAGGAAGTAGAACGCCGATATTAGGATATTTTTCGTAAGTAGCGGTAATCGATTTTACGGTAAATGGACGAGGATCAACTATTGAAGCAGCACCAAGTCTTTCTGCAGCTACTGTACCGGCGCCAAATTTCATTTCGCCATGTGTAAGAGTAGGACCGTCTTCCACTACTAATACATTTTTACCTCTGATAAGAGATTCATCATCTACAGTTAAAGGTGAATTAGCAGGAATAATTATAGCGTTAGGATTAACGGATTTAATATTTTCTTTAACGATTTCCACATTCTTAGGATCGGCAGAATCAACTTTATTAATAATAACTGCATCAGCCATTCTTAAAGAAGTATTGCCAGGATAGTATTTCATTTCATGTCCCGGTCTATGAGGATCTGCAACCGTGAAAGTAACGTCAGCTTTATAGAAAGAGAAATCATTATTACCGCCATCCCATAAAATTACGTCAGCTTCTTTTTCGGCTTCTCTTAAGATTGCCTCATAATCCACACCTGCATATATAATACCGCCGAGAGCGATATGTGGCTCATATTCTTCTCTCTCTTCGATTGTACATTCATGTTTATCAAGATCGGAAAGCTCGGCGAATCTCTGAACTTTTTGTTTTACTAAATCGCCATAAGGCATGGGGTGACGGATTGCTACAACTTTTTTACCCGCATCGCGTAATAATTTTACGATCTTACGTGAAGTCTGGGACTTACCGCAGCCGGTTCTTGTTGCAAGTACCGCAACAACCGGTTTAGTAGAAGCCACTTCAGTTTCGGCAGCACCCATTAAACGGAATGATGCACCTGCAGCATTTACTAATGATGCCTTTGTCATTACATATTCAAAAGTTACATCTGAATAAGCAAAAACTACTTCATCAACTTTTAAGTCTTTGATTAATTGCGGAAGTTCTTTTTCTTCATAAATTTTGATACCATTAGGATATAAATCACCTGCTAATTCGGTAGGATACACTCTTCCATCGATATTCGGAATCTGAGTAGCCGTGAAAGCTACTACGTTATAAGCTTCGTTACCTCTAAACCATACATTAAAATTATGAAAGTCGCGGCCTGCGGCTCCCATGATAATTACATTTCTGCGTTCCATTATTACTGCTCCTTGTTATATTGTTATTATTCAACTGTAACACTCTTTGCTAAGTTTCTCGGCTGATCCACATTCAAGTCCTTCTTAACCGCAATATGATATGCAAGTAATTGCAATGGAATTACGGAAAGGATTGGACAAAGCAGATTAGCCGTATTAGGAATCTTAATGCTATGATCCACCATAGAATCGATTTCATCATCGTTCTCTGATGCGATTGCAATGATTCTGCCGTTGCGTGCTTTCACTTCCTGGATATTGCTGAGTACTTTTTCATAAACAGCATCCTTAGTAGCGATAACAACTACGGGCATATTATCATCGATTAAAGCAATTGGACCATGCTTCATTTCGGCAGCGGGATAACCCTCTGCATGAATGTAGGAGATTTCCTTTAATTTAAGTGCACCTTCTAATGCCACGGGGAAATTATATCCTCTTCCGAGATAAAGAAAATTAGTAACGTTCTTATACTCTTCTGCTATCAATTCAATAGCGTCATTGAGTTTAAGAATTTCTTTTACCTTTTCAGGGATATCTCTCATTTCCCGCATGATATATTGACCCTCAGTGATACTGAGATGCCTTCTGCGTGCAACAAGGAGAGTGATTAGTGCTAATACAACAAGTTGGGATGTAAAAGCTTTTGTAGATGCGACACCAATTTCAGGTCCGGCATGGATATAAACACCTGCATCAGATTCCCTCGCAATTGAAGAGCCGACAACATTACAAACACCGAGACACAAAGCACCTTTCTTCTTTGCCTCTTTGAGTGCTGCAAGTGTATCAGCCGTTTCACCGCTTTGGGATATGAATATTACAGTATCATTCTTATTAATGATTGGATGACGATATCTAAATTCGGAAGCATATTCCACTTCTACGGGAATGCCTGCATATTGCTCGAGCATATATTCGCCGACAAGAGCTGCGTGCCACGAAGTGCCGCAAGCAGAGATAAGAATACGATCAGAATTAGCAATTCGATCTTCAAATCCTTGAAGACCTCCAAGTTTAGAGATACCTTCATCTTCGAGTAAGCGACCGCGCATAGAATTAAAAAGTGAATCCGGCTGCTCCATTATCTCTTTAAGCATATAATGGGGATAACCGCCTTTTGTAATCGATTCTATATCGAGATCCACCTGCTGGATTTCTTTAATAATATCTTCATCGGTGATATTTTTAGCGTGGAAATGATCACGATAAACTTCAACGATTTCATTATCATCCAAATAGACTATCCTATTGGTGTGTGCAATCAGTGCATTTACATCGGAAGCAATATAATTTTCGTTTTCACCAATTCCGAGAACGAGTGGTGAACCTTTACGAGCCACAACTATTTTATCGGGTTCTTTTTGATAAATAACCGCGATACCATAAGTGCCTTCCACTTCATTAAGAGCGAAGCGAACTGCTGTGGCAAGTTTGAAATTCTTTTTTAAGTAACGATCGATAAGATGAACAACAACTTCGGAATCTGTTTCGCTTACGAATGAATAACCTTCTTTCATAAGAGCTTTTTTAATGGAAGCATAATTTTCAATAATTCCATTATGGATTAAAAACAGATTTTTATCGGCATTAAGATGAGGATGAGCATTCACCATACTCGGCTCGCCATGAGTAGCCCAGCGTGTATGCCCTATTCCGAGATTAGAAATAGTTCCTTTTGAATTAACTAATTTTTCTAATTCGCTTACTTTACCTTTTGTTTTTATAGATTCGCAGGAGTCTTCATGAATAACTGCAATTCCTGCTGAGTCATAACCTCTATATTCGAGTCTTTTAAGACCGTCAATTAAAATTGGTACACAATTTTTGCTTCCAATATATCCAACTATACCGCACATAATTTCTCCTTGATTGAAAAAATATTAACGCAATTGCGGCGAAGTTAGAGATCCGGGCAATGGCGCAATAAAAGCCCATTGAGCTTTTGAAAGTAGAATTTGTTTTCTTTCTTGAGGTCTGTCATAAAATTTGTTTATTAATCAATCCTTCAAGTTCTTGAATTTTTAGGAAAAATACAAGGGAAGAATAAAATAATTTCAGATCGCTTATGCTCACTTAATTTTTAATTGCGTATGGATATGATTCTTCACGATTCTGGAATGAAAGAATATCCGGTTTTTGAATAATTCCTTTATCTAAATTTATTGCGCGGCGGATAGTCTCATTTTCTTGCCAACTTTCGTATCCTTTTATAACATCGGGCAAATGAACAAGCAGAGCGGCAGAAATAGAGCGCGAGGCACTTTCCCAAAGATAACTTGGTGTATGATCGACTGCGTAATAATCTATCTTTCCTACTTTGAACATAGGATTCTTAAACGAAGTCGGTTTGGCAAAAGAAAATCCCATACCTTCATCGCAGCTTACATCAATAATTAAGCATCCGGGCTTGAGATCGGATATTTCATCTTCTGCAACGAATAGCATCGGATTACTTGGCTCTTGCAAGATACCATTAACTATAATATCGGATTGATTAATCAAGTCAGCTAATGGATATTCTGTTCCGTCATGCTCAACGACTATCATGCGAGCTTCACCTTCATGTCCATCACGAATACGAACATAATGACAATCAAGTACTTCTTCTCTTACTTCATGATCGGGACGTTGGATGCAAATCGTAATATCGGTAAATCCACGAGCTTTAAGCGCATAGATTGCTCCTCGGCTAACGGCTCCAAAACTAAAAATTATTGCTTTGCGCGGATTTCCGTAATGTCCATCGATTCCTTTTAATTGCAGTGAATGAATCACTCCGCAGTATCCTGCCATTTCGTTGTTTTTATAGAATGTATGTCGTCCGATTTGATCATTAGGACCCCAGACGAACATATCCTCAAATGCAATGAGAGTTTGTTTACGGTCGATTGCTGCTTGAGTATGCTCCGTTTGCTGAACGCAATGAGGATAACCCCAAAGGATTCCGCCTTCTTTCAATTCCTCGAAATCTTCGGTTACCGGTTTGGCGAGAATCACATTACCGAGATCGGCAAGTAATTCATGTCGTGAGGCAGTGCCACCTGAAAGATCTGCTAATTCCTCATCTGTGATATCAAAAGGTTTGCCATAACCCTCCTCAAAAATCAATTGTCGTCTTATATCTTCGGGAAGGCGCATTAGGTGATCGGGGTGAATCGGGATTCGTCTTTCATCCTCTTTTTTCGATGTACCAATTACTCCAAATTTTAATTTATTCATATAGTCTCCTATTTTAGAAATTCATAATCAATTGATATTCATTATTTCACGTATATCGGTGTTTACCTTTAATATAAGATAATTATCATTCAAATGCTTCATTTCAAAGGGATTATTTTTGTTAGGTGATTTCGAAATTCTATTTCGAGTAACATCCGGAGTAACCCCTCATTCATTTTATGTTGAGACATACAAGATAAGCTACTTACTATCCCCTGAGAATTACCATCTGACTCTGGATCAGAAGTGCTAATAATTATTTCGATATGAAAAAGAATGGAGTGATTTTGAATTGCAAGTTCTAATAAGATGAATTATATTTGTTGACAAAATAGTTTTAAGAAGTAATAAAATGCACCCGTAGCTTAATTGGATAGAGCATCTGACTACGGATCAGAAGGTTCGGGGTTCGAATCCCTGCGGGTGTACAACTAAAAGCTTGAATATGAAATATATTCAAGCTTTTTTTGCTTAATACACCCGCAGGAATCCTTATGATCTTTCAAAAAAATGTATGGAGTTGTATGGACTTTTGTATGGACTCCACAACACAACACGGCATTATTTTATGAACAAGAAAAAAGAAAGCTCTGGAATTCCATTCCTTAAACTTTTTTGATGTTCAAGAACAATTATAAAATGTTTATGGTTTTGAGCTTTTTATGTTTTTAATATAACTAAATAACCAAACAAGAGAAAGAACCGGAAGTTTAAGCAGCTTCCGATTTTGCGATAACTTCCGTTTGAGAAATATCAAAAACCGTTGCTGTAAAAAAGTGAACATCTTCCTCATCAGAAATCATTTCTGAATTGTTTTCTTGCTTGGCTTTGGATGGAACAAAGATTAAGAAGCCGTGCTCACCTTTGCGAACGATTCGACCAGCTTTCTTCCACTGTTGAAACCCGCCAACAATTGAAAAGTTTATTTCTGACTGAGCAACTAAAAAACATTGATTGTGAGTTGTTAATAAATGCCCTTCAACTGTAACGATTCCAAATTTATCTGCTACGGCTTGGCGCTGTTCTTCTGTCATTTCAGAAAGAGTTTTCAGAATGCGGATGATTTTTTCTTTTTTCTCTTGTCTTAATTGTTGTTTTTGTTCTTGTGATAACATGGCTAAACTCCTTTAAGATTTTTTAAGTGATTTGATAAAAGCATTTAAGAAAGTGTAAGCGGTTGCAAGTGAAGTGAAGTTGTAAGAATGAAGCGCACCTTTGCCAGTAAAAACATTTACGAAGAAATTTTTATTTGATTGAACTAACCGAATGAGAAAACCTTTGTACCGTTTAGAGTAGTGAACTATTACAGATGCCATGACCCTACCTTTTACGCCGTTAAAAAACATATTTTGCCCGCTTAGGCGATCTTTTGCGAAATAATGGCTTGTTACCATGATGGTGTAAGAAAAGATGATAATTCAAGGCAAGGGCGAAATCCGATTTACTATGAAATCTTTAAACCGACTAGCGGGTGAGTTTCATATACCCTTGCCCCGATTGACTACTAAGATTCGAATAACACTAAGCTTGTTTGCCGGCGGGCAAAATAATGCTTCCAATAGCTGAACGAAGTGAAGCAAACAAATTAGAAATGCAGTTGCTTTAAGCAATTTATGAGTTTGGAAATTGGCGCATCTTTTTGATTCAAAAAGTGTGAGCAAGAGACAAACGAATAATTTGCGCACATGCTTTATGAGGGAAATATTTTTGAATGTCTTTGATGAAAAAGTATTGACCGAACTGAAAGTAGATCTCCGCTTTGTGAGGCGAATGAATGAGCCGAATCAGAGCGGTCTTTACTTAGCGAACAATTTTAAGTGAATCGAAGTGAACGCAAATTTGTGAGCTATCGGTATGTAAAAAGAGAAGGGTTACCAGGAATGATAACCCTTTCTCGAAATGATTAACTGAGTTTGGTGAAAGTTGAGGAGTTCTGAACAACTTTACCCTCAGCGGTTTTTGTTACGACACACACATACAGAATACTGTGCTGATACTTTGCAGCAGTATTTTTTTGAGTTGCGTTCAGATCGATTTCTAAATCGTATGTCTGAGCGAAGTTATGTGCAGCAACTTCTTTTGAAAGAGAAATGATCTTGAACGGCTCATCTTCCGCATTCGCTGGATCATAGTAACAGACTAAAGCATTTGCAGAAAGATTAACCTCATCCGCTCCGAAAACTGATGCTGTATTAAGAATCGGAATAGTTGCAGTGACTTTATCAGCTGCAACTGCTGCAACTGCAATCTGCAAAGGAAATCCTTCCGGAGCGATAATGTTCAGCTCGGTTGGTTTTTCAATGGAAGAATAAGCGAAGTTGCTTTGAAATACTTCATTGAAAACTGAGCTTGCGACATTTCTTACTTTCTTCCAGATTGAAACGAGCGCAGTGAGCGCAAGAATAGCACTTGCAAATTTTGCAGTGACTGAAAATTTCTGACGAACAGTAAGAACCGCAGGTTCTTGACTAGCATTGAAACTGGATGGACGAGCTGCTAATACAGTGCGGCCATCAACTGTTCTCGCGGAAAGGTTGCCAAGCTTCCCGGATAAATTTCCGATGACATTTCCATTTACGATTGCCATGGTAAAACCTCCTTAAGTTGTGATGAATTACGAAGGCAATTTTAGAGACTTAGGGTGTGGTGTTCACTGTAATAATGGGAAAGTAAAAGAAAATGAGTTTATGGGTGCCCTATGGCTTGGATGTGGCTTGTTACAGGCTTGTTAGGGGTTGGTTTGATGAGGGAAAAGAAACCGGCTTATTTCTTCTTTTCCGGAATAGAATTGTATTCACAGAATCATAACACAAATTATATTTCTCTGAGAGAATGAATATTGATTCGATCTGATTGTAAGTATTTCTCAATTCCAGGTATTCTGATTTGATTTGAAGATTTCGGAGGACCAATTCATTGATTAATCCAAGTTGATGATATTTCTGGAATTTGGATTCACTTCTAATATGTGATATGTCGAATCTGTGAGTCATTATTTTTTAGCAATTAGCTGACGAAAAAATATATTTAATGATATGATGAGTGCAACGCTCGATGTTTATGATTTGTTTTCTTTTGTTATCGATAGAACAATAAAATTACATGAAATGAAATAGAACGCAGATTACACGGACCCGCCTACCGGACGGGCAGGTTCAACAGATAAGCACAGATTGATTTCAAAAATTGTTGCGAAGTGGAGTGTGTGTGGCAAAGCCACGACATCCCGAAAAAGAACGGGATAAACTCCACTCGCAGTTTGTAATAATGATAATAATAGGATTTGATTAAGGAGTGGGCGTGTCGAGAGCGCGAGCCGCCCACGACTGGAATTAATGTTCGGTTAGTTAATAAATGTTATGACAGGTTGACAGTTTTGAAAATGTCTGATGAGGTGATTAGTATTCTTTAGTGCCGAGTTTGCATAAGACAACATTATGTTGATTCGATTGTAATTGAGAAAACGCCTTTGTTGGGACTACCCAAATACAAAAACATAATGTTACTTATGTAATACTGGCTGTCCCATGTCCCGACCCGTCAGGGCCGGGCAAGTTGAGCTGAGACCTCACACAAAAGGTTGCTTACCTATAAAATCTTTCATCTGATGTAAAGTGAAATACAGTGAAGTTAGAATTGCGAATTGAGAGTTTGGAATTGAGAATTGAAGGAATGAAGAAATGAAATTGTCTGATAATTTTTATCTCAATGAATTTACAATTTCGCAAGAAGCGGAAAGACATGGTTACAGAAATGAACCGAATGAAAAGCAGATTGAGAATTTGAGATTGCTTTGTGTAAATGTTCTTCAACCTTTGAGAGAAATCATCAATGTTCCGATTTTTATTAATTCTGGGTTCCGTTCATTTGATGTCAATGCTGCTGTTGGAGGAAGATTTAATTCTCAACATCTCGAAGGAAAAGCAGCAGACTTGGTTGTTCCTTCCATGAATTTAGCTGATGTGTTCAATATTGTTTTGGAGAGAATTTCCTTTGATCAATTAATTTATGAATTCGGAAAGTGGATTCATGTTTCGTGGAATGGTGAAAAGAATAGAAATGAAGTTTTATTGTCAAAGAAGTTAAATAGAAAAACTATCTATGAAAAAGTTACTGGAGAATTGAAATATGTTTCATGAAAATAAATCAATGTTCTATTCATCCATTCTTTTCTTGGCGCAAGAAAAGAATCAAAAGAACATGCACTTAAAAAGAATTGCTAAATCTTCACTCCGTTTCGGGAAGAAAAATAACTTCTCTCCCGATAATAGATTTAGAATAGTTGTTATCGGGATCGTCGGACAGATTTTTCTTCTAATCCTCCACTACGTTCAGATTTTGCACGCAATTCTTTTAATGTGCGAAAGACGAAAACATTTAACGCCAAGTATTTGAGGATGAACAGAGACAAAACATGAATGAAAAGATTTACATATGGATAATTGGTGGGCTTTTAAGCTTGGTGAATTTTCTTTTCTGGTCCAGGATTAAGAGAATTGAGAAAGATGTTGATGAAACAAAAAAGAAATCCTCTTCCATTGAGAAAAATTATTTGTCCCGGTTCGAAGTTCTGCATAATAAATTGAGTGAAGTTGAGAAGAATATAATTCGGGAGATTTATAACATAAAGGTTTCGGCTGTCAGCCATCAGCATTCAGATAAAGAAGGAGGTTAAAATGGGAGTGTTGGATTTTTTAAGTGGGGTTGTAAAACCAATTACTGATCTTATTGATAATCTTACTACAACCGATGAGGAAAGAGGAAAGCTTCAAAATGAGTTGACGAAAATTGAGAATGAGTTTTTAGGTAAAGCTTTAGAATATGAATCGAAGTTATTGGATTCTCAATCCCGGGTTGTTGAAGCAGAAGCGAAAGGACAAAGCTGGCTGCAGAGGAATTGGAGACCAATTACGATGCTTACTTTTCTTATCCTTGTTGTGTGTGATTCTTTTGGTTGGCTTGCATTTCGTTTAAGTAATGAGGCATGGACATTATTACAAATTGGCTTGGGTGGTTATGTGGTTGGAAGAACGGGAGAGAAGATTGTTGAGAAGATTAGAAAATAATTCTTGGGAATTCTATTGTAAAATGAATTGGAATAATCAAAGCGCTGGAAACATTTTGTTGCGAATGGAAGTAAAAAAGGCATGATTATTTTCAAAACAGTATTTGGTTCATGATTTTGATTGACAATTTGTAAAGGAACAGCTAAATTTCTTATGGTTTTATAAGGGACTGGGAATGCCCGGTCGGTTAGAGGCTCTGATGAATTTCGGAGCCTTTTGCTTTTTATGGGAATACCTTGAAACATTCCCATCCATTAACCTTACCTAGCATTTTCGATTTGATAACTTCGAATGGTTTATTTTCTTTTTCCGGATTAAGAATGTGGCGACCGATGGGATAACCGCAAAGATCAGCGATCTGTGTTCCGACAATATTATTAGACTTGGGTAAAAAAGTTAGAATAAATTCAATCTTTCTAAATTCCTCTTTACTGATTCTTTCAGTTCCTTCTCGTATCATTTCATAAAGACTTAAACGCAATGCATCATCTTCATTCTTGCCGCGAGATTCAGCAACTAAGCGGACTTTTGTTTGCTTGATTTGATTAAGGAGAGCAATTATTCTTTCCACATTAAATTTGAGAGCAAGTTCGTAAGGATTGAATGGTTTTGCATACTGTTTAACAAGTATTTCTTTTTTGATAACTGAAACAATCAGTTTGAAATTGAGATTACCCATCAATTCTGAAATCGAATTAAGAAACGGCTCCCTCTTATTTACATTCATAAGGAATTCAAAAGGAGTTTGAGCTTTACGAATATCTCTGGAATGTAAGATAACACCTTCATGTCCAAAGTTGTCAATCTTAAGCTGATATACTTTAGGAATAATTTCATTGACGTAAACTGATTGGCGAACTAGAAAGGTTGTTAAAACAAAGATTGGAAAATCTTTATCAATTTTTTCGAGAGAATGATCACCGGTTTCATCAAGATAAACTAAGATTGGATCGATTTTATTTTGTTCAGATTCTTTGTTTTGGTTTTCGGACATTTGTTTTACTATATGCTATTGCTAAAATAAATATGCTCTTTCTTCAGGTTCGAGTAATTATATCATCATGAATTAGCCAATCTTGAAATATTCATACTGCTTCGAAGTAGATGTAATAATTTATACACGCTTCAATTTAATGAATTCTAAAATGGAAAGTGATAGTGTAAGATTATTGCAAGTATGCTACGATAAAAATGTGGTGAATATTTCGAAAGAAATTATTATATATCGAGTGATATAGAAACGAGTTGCTACTTATTTAGGGAATATTAATAGCGAACCTTTCTACGGCTTAAATCCCATGGACATAGTCGGGATTCATATCTTAAGGACTGCCGACGAATAAAATTGTGTGTATTAATTATCTCTCTATTCATAAGGGGGAAATATGCCCATTGAAAGGTTTTCGTTTATCGAACTGGAAAAACGATTAGAGGAAATCGAACTTGATATTGATAAAATCGAGTTCATTTCAAAAGAAATTGTAAGATGCAGGAATGCGATTCAAGATGTAAAGTGTGAAGCAAAGAATATAGAGCCGACCGAAATAAAACTTTCCGCAAAAACAGTTAATCAAGAAACTTCCCTAGTTGAGCTTGTCAATTCTGATAAGAAAATAAAGCGAACAATAACGAAGAAGATTGTAAAGATTTGTGCAAAGAATCTTTGCCAAGAATATTATGATTTTTTAGAACGATCGGAAAATCATCTGGCTTTTTACAAAACGAAATTAGAAGCAAGGGCTACTTGGAATGAATGTTTTAATAAAGAGAAAGAAATATTTATGAATAACGATTCGACTACCAGGATAGTTTGGAAAGTTGGAGATGCTAAACTTTTAGCTTTGTTTAATTGTCTTAAAAATAATGTGTGTGTTCCGAAGTTTGTCAAAGAAGAAATACTAGCTCATTTTACAGATGAAAAACAGATTCCTTTTAGTAATGTGAGAATACATTCCGGAATAATTATTTGGCTTAAAAGCGATAGCAGCTTTTCTATTTTTGTTGATGAACTGGCGCAGAGAAAAGCAATTGATGAAGAGAACAAATACAAAGTTTTTGAAAAACATTTTTGTAATAGAAACGGCAAGCCGTTCAAATATTTAGCACAGAAAAAGAATAATACAATTAACTACACAGAAACAGTTAAATGGATTAGAAAGATTCTCGATTCAGTCGAAATAATATTCATGTTTTTTATTTCACAAAGCAATTTTCTGGTTTAATAACACTTTGGGCGAATATTTAAAAAGTATATCAGACTATATCATAACTTGATAGCCTTCGATATACTTTTGGGGGTAGAGATAAAAAAGTATATCATACTTTATCGATTTGCGATATACTTCGATATACTGTGATAAATACTTTTTCTTGTTTTTCTATTTCATATTTCTCATGTAATTAATCAGCATGAGGTATGAGATGAAAAAAAAGGATTCTTCTCCCGATAAATCGGGATCAGAACAAATACTTCAAAAACTTTCCGCAATAGAAGACTTGGTCAAAAAAAAAGATGATAGACCACTGACTTTCAAAGAAGCATGTGCTTATCTCGGGTATGCGCCAAGTTATCTTTACAAATTAACCTATCGAAAAGTAATTCCACATTACAAGCCAACCGGTAAGATGATTTTCTTTTCTAAGAATGAGATTGACGAGTGGGTCTATAAGAGCAAAGTAAAATTGAGAATTGAGAATGCAGAATTGAAAGATGAAAATTATGTTGAAAAGGATCCGAATCAGATTGAGATTGGTTTTGATGAAAAGAAGGAAAAAAGTAATGAAGAAAATAATGAAACCGAAATACTGATTGAGTTCCCACTGAAAAGCAGAAGAAAACAATAGCACGCTCATTGAGAAATGAATAAGTTATTAAAAAATATTTCTGTTGATGATCTTGAAAAGTTACGAGTGCTGCTTTCGATTATTCCAGGGAATGAACAAAAGAACACTGTTACGCTTCGTGTTTTTACAAATGAATACAGCAATATGATAAAACAAAATAGATCGAAGGCATATTCCGTTTCTGTTAATAGTTCATTCAAACATTTAACGGAATTCTTTGGATATGGAAAAACTATTCAATCAATCGGAATGAAAGAAGTGGAACAGTTTGTGCTTTATCTTCAACGAAAAGTTAAGAAAGGATTTAGAGTTTATTATCGAACAATAAAAGCTGCGTTCAATAAGGCAAAAGATTGGGGCTATGTAAAAGAAAATTATTTCCAAAAAGTAAAGCTGCCGAAAAAACAGCAAGTGAACCCGGTATTTATCAATAGTGATCAACTATTAGTGATTTGTGATCACTTAAAGAATGAGACTATTAAAGACATTGTTGTATTCGCGTTTTATACTGGAATGCGATTGGACGAAATTGTGAATTTGAGATTAAAGAATGTTGATCTACAGAATAAAGTAATTACGGTTGGTGATGATTGTTTTACAACGAAAGGAAGAAATCAAAGGTTCATACCGATTAGTGATGAAACATTAGGCACTATTCTTTCTCAACAGAAAAGGAAAAAAGTAATCCCAATAAACAAAGCTTATTTGTTTTGTAAAGATGACGAGAAACGTTTTACCGGGGATTATATTTCTAAAAGATTTAAGCTTGCTTGTAAAACTGCTGGAGCAGATCCATCAATTCATTTTCATTCGTTGAGACATTCATTCGCTTCTAATCTTGTGCAGAAAGGTGTTCCACTATATACAATAAAAGAACTACTCGGGCATTCTTCGATTTCAACAACTGAGATTTATTCGCATTTGAATATGGATTCATTGAGAGAAGCTATTAAAAAGCTAGACACTTCGGCTCCGCTCAGTGCAGGTGCAAGTAGTGAGATATTAGAAACAAGACAAAAGCAAAAAACAAGTCTTGAAGAGAATTCACGATTACAAATATTTAGTATTAATTCCGGAGAAAAGAGATGAAACAATTTCTGGAAATGGCAAAGATTTATAAGAACGTTTTCGGATTTAATGTTCTACCTATCCAGGGGAAACGGCCAACTATTCCTTGGGAAAATTGGCAATTGATTGAACAGACTGAACAGGATGTAATTGAATTTGACTGGAATGCAGGTATAACCGGTATCGGCGGAATTTGTGGAGTAAATGATTTACGGAATATCGATTTCGATAAAGTAAATGATTTTAGCATAGTTGAAATGATTTGTAAAAGATTAGGACTTGGTGAAAAATATATGTGGGAGGTGAAAAGTGGAAGCGGTGTTGGTTATCATATTTGGATTAAGGTTAGTGAAAATGAGCAATTGCATAATAGATTAAATGGTCCTAAAAGTGTTTACCGGTTGTATCTGAAAGATGAAGGATTATGTGATCATATTGAATTGAGATGGAGACAATCGCAAACTGTCCTTCCTTATTCAAAACATGAGAGCGGAAACAGATATTTGTTCTTATATGATGAACCAAAAGAACCACCAACAGAAATTGACGCTGATGTTTTGCTTGAATGCCTAGAAGAGTTTTGCGACTTAAAGAAAGAGAGAGAAGTTCTTGAAGTTGGTAAGCGAACTTTTGAACCAACTAGTTTTGATAAAGAGAAATTAGAAAGTGCAATTGAATTCCTTGAAATGAATCTGCCGAATAATTGTTATGATGATTGGTATAGAATCGGTTTTGGTTTAGTAACAATTGGTGAGGAAGGAAGAAAATATTTTCTGAAGATGAGTTTAGGAAACCAACACTACCATGATTCTGAGTTTGCGATAAATAAAAAGTTTGATGAACTGATGAAGAAATCTGATGGAAGAATAACACTTGGAACTCTTTATCATATTGCCGAAAAGTTTGGCTGGCAAAAACCGTTTGCAAAGTTTTGGTATATAGAAAATGATAAGACTCATATTTCAAAACAGAATTTTAAGAGATTTCTTGAAGAGAATGGCTTTTGCAAACTGCAATTAGAACGCGGTTATATTTTGCTGAAGGTTAGCAAGAATATTGTTCGTGAGGTGGAAATTTTCAATATCAAGGATTTTGTAATTGATTATCTGAAGCGATTGGATGTTGAGCATTTCAAAGAGACACCACGCATAAAAGTAATTGATGCTGTTATCAAAGGCGCACCGCAACATTTTGTCCAGACATTTCTTGAATTCTTAGAAACAAGAGAATTGGAATTCTTGCGTGACACAAAAGAGAAAGGATTTCTCTTTTTCTCGAATTGTTTTGTTGAGATTTCAGAGAACAAAGTTTCAGTGAAAAGATATGAAGAATTGGACGGATTCATTTGGGATAAACAGGTAATACACAAAAGATTGAGTCTTGACAGAAGAGAATCTGAGTTTGAAATCTTTATTAAGAACATATGCAAAAATGATGAGCAAAGAATTTCATCATTAAGAAGTGCGATCGGATATTTACTGCATAATTATAAAGATTCAACGAATGCAAAAGCAGTGATTTTTCTTGATGAGAAATTAAGTGACGGCGCTTATGGAAGAAGCGGAAAGGGTTTGGTTGCACAGGCCATTGGAAAGCTTAGGAAAACCATTCGTTTGGATGGAAGGAATTTTAATTTCTCGAAAAGTTTCAGTTTTCAATCTGTTACTCTTGATACGGCAATTATAGAATTTAACGATGTAACTAAGAAATTCAATTTCGATAAACTGTTTTCGATCATTACTGATGACATAACTGTCGAGAAGAAAAACCAGAATGAAATAATCATTCCATTTCATCAATCGCCTAAAATCATTATATCAACAAACTACACGATTGAAGGATCCGACGATTCAACAATGGACCGGCAATTTGTTATTGAGTTTTCTGATCACTACAATAAAATACATAGACCGATTGATGAGTTTGGACATAGATTTTATGATGAATGGAGTAATGAGGAATGGAATTGTTTTCTCAATTACATGATTGGCTGCCTCCAGCTGTATTTATGTAAAGGATTAATTCAGTGTTCACACATAAACTTAGAAAAGAAAAAACTGATTGATTCAACATGTGATGAGTTCGCTGAATACTTTGAATCATTGGGGTTAAATGTTGAACATAATAAAAAAGAATTGCTGGAAGACTTTAAGAAAAATTATGATGAATTCACTGAACTGAAATTAACCAAGTTTACCCGGTGGATGAAAGAAGCGGCTAGGATAAAAGGTCTGGGCGTGAATGAAAGAAAATCCGGAGTTGATCGGTTGATCAAATTTAGAAATGGAAGGATATCTGACGCTGGTTCAGATTCCGAAACGACAGATCTTGAACCAAAATTATTTTAGTGAAATTGGACGTTTGGACACTTTGATTTCTATATCGGGCAAGAATTCCTATTTCAAAACGTCCAAGTGTCCAAAGTTGTGAATTAAGCATGTTTTCTAAGTTTTATTGGACAGATTGATGGACGTTTTGGATAAAAACTGTGACGGAAAATGATTTTTGGACGTTTTACTATCTAGAAAGTGTCCATTTGGACAGTTTGAAATACTCGAACCATGCCTACCGGCAGGCAGGAAGGACAGATTAGAATAAATTTACTGGAGTTAAAAATGAAACTAACACCTCTGAAAGCAATTAAGAAACATTGCTTGGAATGTTCCGGATATGAAAAAAAGCAAGTTAGGGAATGCGTGATTAAGGATTGTGTTTTATATGAATATAGACAAGGAACAAACCCAAAACGAAATGGAATAGGAACAACAAAAAATCTTCACTCAATAACGAGTTCCGAAAAAAGCGACAATTATATATCAGTATTAAGAGTTTATCCAGGAAATGAGTGTTGAGCGGAATAAATTTCGGAAGAGAATGAATTTAGAGAATTAACACTGTCTGCATGTAAATTATCTTTAGAAAGATTTACTAATAATAATCACATCCTAAAAAGGAGTATAATTAAATCCTCATTTATAGGGATTGCCGCCATATAAATCACCTCTAATAGCGATTGCGCTCATTCATTGTGACAAGTTATTTTGCACCGCGCCTTTAATATAGGACCAGCATATTGAACAATAGTGTTCGAATATCAGTAATATAAAGCGGAGTTATAAATGAGGAGATATAATTACAGAGTATTATTTGCAATTCTTCTAATAAATTTTTGTTTTTCAGAAATACATGCTGATGATAAAAAATTTGCAAGGTCATATATGTCTTACACACTTCCCGCAAATGCGCTAGAGTTTGAATTTTGGCAAACTGGGCGCATAGGTAAAGAAGCGGGGTTCTATTATCGTTGGCAGCCAAGATTTGAAATAGAATATGGAGTTACAGATCGTTTTACAACAGCAATGTATTTTAATTTCAATGAAGTAAGGAGCAGCGA
>CALDDL010000023.1 GCA_937936675.1 uncultured bacterium | reverse complement strand
AATAAACAAACTTACAAAGTTTTTTCTTATAATCAAAAAAATTATTTTTACAAGTTTTGTTAATCATCTTGAAGGTAGTAATCTATTTTACTAAAATCATTGCCTTAGAGATTGTGCGAGGGGTGGAGGTTCTATAATGAGGGGCGGGATTCATAGCACCGGAATGTGATAAAGATGAAGCATCGGAATTGTAATTAATTGCACCAGATTTATAATTTATACTCCCAGAATTAGGATTCATGCCTTCGGAATGGGATGCAGAAACCCCATCGGAATTGGGGGATATTGTTATGCTATATATATAAACGCCGCTTGTAAGTTGATGGCGGATTGCGTTGAACTCGGTTTGATGAAGTCCGGCGAATTGGGTGTCGTTTACTAATTGCACTACTTCCCTTCCGAGAAGATCGTAGATTTTTAATGTTACGAGTGCCGATTCGGGCAGGTAGTATTGTATTATAGTAGTCGGATTAAATGGGTTCGGATAGTTTTGATAGAGCATTACATCAGTCGGAATTTCATTCGCTCCGGGATATTTCGGATTATTCGGGTCTTGAGGGAATTGCGGATTTCCGTTTTCAGCAGTTCCCTCATCAATTCCGGTGCCTGTCGAATCAGCATCATTAAATGGCTCGATCGATGGGAGCAATTCTCCCGAAACGGGATCGAAAAGAGTAAAATATTCCCATGCAGTACCGAACGGTTTCTGCCAAATCCAAGCCGGCTCCCAATAGAAAAACCCGATTCCCTTTTTATTAGCAGTCTCCTTAACCAAATTTTTAAGAGTGAAAAGGAAATCGGTCTGCCCTTTTACGCTCACGGGATAACCGGGAATCAATTTTTGTTCGTCGAAACCGACATTATCTATTCCGTCATTCAGATATTTATTCGTCATCGGGTAAGCGGTTTCGACAACTAGAATATCTTTATTGTAGCGGACGGCGAGATCGTTCATATTATTCTTGAGATCGACTAATGTGCCATGCCACCAAGGATAATATGAAAGTCCGATAATATCGAAAGGGACATTTTGCGCCATGATATTATCGAACCACCATCGTGATTTTGCATTATCGCCGCCGCTATCGAGATGAAGCATAATCTTTACGGAGGAGGTGTCGTTGGAGTTCTCGGAGCGGGTGGAGATAGAAATTGCGGAGGCGGCAGTGTTAGTGTTGTTTGCGGCGGCGTGGACGGCATTGATGCCGGCATTTATCAATTGCGCTAATTTTTGCCAACCGGTTGAACCATTTACTGCACCATCGGGGAAAAGCATTCCGGGTGATATTTCGTTACCGATTTGAACCATATCAGGGAGAGCATCTTCGGCTTTCAATAGCGATATCACCCTGTATGTATATGCGTAAACGC